>DATIZS010000395.1:0-3191 GCA_035516955.1 Rhizomicrobium sp. | reverse complement strand
GGTGAGAGATCGGCGCGAGTGCGAGCGGCCAGCGCGTCGCTGCCGGCCTGCGGCTCGCTCAAGCAGTAAGCGGCGATCATTTCGGCTTTCGCGAGTTTCGGCAGATAGCGCTGCTTCTGTTCCTCGGTGCCGAACAACAATACCGGCAGAGTGCCGATGCCGGTGTGCGCGCCGTGCCAGGCGGAATAAGATCCGTTGCGCGCGACGCCTTCGGCGACCACCATCATGGAGGTGAGATCCATCTCCATGCCGCCGAATTTTTCGGGGATGACGACGGCGGTGAGTCCGAGCTCGGCGGATTTTTTGAGGATCGCGGCCGGGACTTCGTGATGCTGATGCTCGATCTCTTCGATGTGCGGCGCGACTTCCTTGTTGAAGAATTCCTCGGTGGTTTTCGCGATGGCTCGATGCTCGTCAGTGAAATCTTCGGGAGTGAAGATCTCGTCGGGAGTGCGGGTTTCGAGCAGGAAAGCTCCGCCCTTGGTCTTCGGGATCGAAAAAATTGCAGTTGCCATGTAGACCTCTAATTCAGACGTTCAAAAATACCCGCGGCGCCCTGGCCGCCGCCGATGCACATCGTCACCATGCCGTACTTCGATTTGCGACGCTGCATTTCACGCAAAATGGTCGCGGTGAGTTTCGCGCCGGTGCAACCCAGCGGATGGCCGAGCGCGATGGCTCCGCCATTTACGTTGAGCGTGTCCATATTTAATCCACATTCGCGCGCCACCGCAAGGGCCTGGACGGCGAACGCTTCGTTCAATTCGACGATGTCGATATCTTCGAGCTTCAAACCGGCGAGTTTGAGCGCTTTCGGGATCGCGACAATCGGACCGATCCCCATAATTTCCGGGGGAACGCCGCCGACGGCGAAGCTGACGAAGCGCGCCATCGGTTGCAGACCGAGCTCTTTCGCGCGCTTTTCCGACATCACGATCGCGGCCGCCGCGCCATCGCTGGTTTGCGATGAGTTACCGGCGGTGACAGTGCCGGTGGCGTGAAAGACTGGCCGCAACTTCGCGAGAGCTTCGACGGAGGTATCGGCGCGAGGACCTTCGTCCCTGGCGAACGTCGCCTTCTTTGTCGAAGGCTTTCCGTTGCCGTTCAATGCCGTGAAGTCGACCTCCAGGGGCACGATTTCATCATCGAAATTTCCGGCCGCTTGCGCCTTCAGCGCGTTCTGGTGGCTGCGATAGGCGAAGGCATCCTGCTCTTCGCGCGAGATGTTGTACTTGCGATACACCTCTTCGGCGGTCAGTCCCATGCCCATGTAGATCTGCGGGAGATGATCCACCAGCCAGGGATTGGGCGCGAATTTGTGACCGGACATGGGGACGAGGCTCATCGATTCGGCGCCGCCGGCGAGGATGATGTCGGCTCCGCCGGAGCGGATTTTTTCGGCGGCCATGGCGATCGCCTGCAGGCCGGAGGAGCAGAAGCGGTTGATGGTCACGCCGGGGACGGTGTCGGGCAGGCCGGCTCGCATGGCGGCGATGCGCGCCATGTTCATGCCGGATTCGGCTTCGGGATTGGCGCAGCCGAGAATCACGTCGTCGATTTCGGATTTCTGCACTTCCGGGTGGCGTTCGAGAAGTTTGTCGAACACGGCGGCGGCCATGTCGTCGGGCCGGGTGTTCTTGAGTGTGCCGCGCGGGGCTTTGCCGACGGCGGTGCGGAGAGAATCGATGATAACGGCTTCGGTCATAGAATTTTTACGAGCGCGATCTGACGATCGCGCTTCAGTTCCTTATTTTCATGAGCGCGACCTGACGATCGCGCTTCAGTTCCTCAGTGGTTTTCCGGTCTTCAACATAAATTGGATGCGCTCCTGCGTTTTCGGATTCCCGCACAAACTGAGGAACGCTTCGCGCTCCAGATCGAGCAGATATTGTTCACTTACGATCTGCTCGCCGGTGAGCAGTCCGCCGCTCAAAATTCCCGCGATCTTTTCGGCTACGACGACGTCGTAATCGGAAATCCAGCCGCCCTGGCGCATTGTCCACGCGCCCAGCTTCAATAGCGCGAACGCATTCTGGCCGCCCACTTTCACGTCCGTGCGCGGCGATCCCGGCTGATAATCGCGCACCAGCGAGAGCGCCAGCGATTTCGCGTCTCCCACCAGTCGATTGGGATTCATTGAGATTTCGTCGCAATCGCGCAGGAACCCGATGGTGCGGGCATCTTCCGCGCTGGAGGAAACCTTCGCCATGCCGATAGTCTCGAAAACTTTGCGAGCATCGTTCAGGCGCAGCAGCATTTCCTTGCAGCCGCCGCCCGCGGGAATCAAGCCGACGCCGACCTCGACCAAACCAATGTACGTTTCGGCCGAAGCCTGCACGCGCGCGCAGTGCAGCGGAATTTCGCAGCCGCCGCCCAGCGAGCGCGCAAACGGCGCCGCGACCACCGGTTTGGCGGCGTATTTCAGCGCCATGTTGACGTCCTGGAAACGCTTGATGGCGCGACCGAGTTCGTCCCATTCGCCTTCCTGCGCGGCCAGCATCACCATCATCAGGTTTGCGCCGACGCTGAAATTCTCGCCCTGATTGGCGATGATCATAGCCTCAAAGTTTTTCGCGGTCTCGTCGAGACCGGCGTACATCATCGAGAATTGATCCTCGCCCAGCGAGTTCATCTTGCTATGGAACTCGACGCAGAGAACGCCATCGCCGAGATCGACCAGCGACGCTCCGGCATTTTTCTTGACGACGCCACACGCGCGCTTCTCGTCCGCGATGACGATCAGGCCGGGACGATCTTCAAGTTTTTTGTAAGCTGCCGCGTTGAGGTCGAAATATTCCGTGCCCGGCTTGCCGTTCGCATCGGCGAAGCGATACAGCGATTTCGCGCCGCTCTGGCGCATCTTCTGGATGTTTTCGGGAATTGCGCGCTGGTCTGCTTCCAGGCGCTTGCAGACGTCCTCGAATCCCAGCGCATCCCACAGCTCGAACGGCCCGAGCTTGTGCGCGTAACCCCAGCGCATGGCGCGATCGATTTCGACGATGCGGTCTGAAATCTCGGGCACGCGCTCGGCGGAATAAAGGAACAGATCGCTGTAGAGGCTCCACAAGAATTTGCCGACGCGATCGTCGCCTTTGACTATAAGGCGGAGACGTTCGCCGAGATCTTCGATGTTTTTCGCAGCTTCAGCGGATGGGAATTTCACTTTCGCCGCCGGATGATACTCCATCGTT
>DATIZS010000394.1:0-3141 GCA_035516955.1 Rhizomicrobium sp. | reverse complement strand
CATTCACTGATTGTGGAATTGGCGCTGTCTTACAGAGCTGTTTGGAGCTGCGCAGCCGGTCATCGTCTTCCTGGAAATGTTCCCAGACGAGATAGGCGTGCAATTTCGCCGATGGATTGAAACCTATGGTGACGCGCGATGACCAGAGATCGCGCCCGTCGATGGGATCGCCGGTGAGCGCATTGGTCGTGTAGCCGTCCCGTTTCGTCCATTCGGCCGCCGCGCGGATGTCGAGGCGGTCGTCGACGATCGGAATGTTGGCCATCGCTTCGTAGCGGCGGTTGTTGTAATTGCCCCAGTCGGCGGAAAGCATCGCTTCGAATTGATCGGTCGGCCTGGCGGAAACGACGTTCACCACGCCGGCCGTCGCATTGCGGCCATAGAGCGTTCCTTGCGGCCCGCGCAGCACTTCCACCTGCGAAACGTCGAAGAATTCCTGCTCGAAAAAATGATTGCGGATGAAAGGCGTGTCGTTAAAGGCAACCGCGACGGCCGGATCGGTGGTGACGGAAATGGCTTGCGTGCCGATGCCGCGGATTTCGATGTTGTAGCCGGTGAAATTGGTTTTGGAGAAAGTAAGGTTTGGAACCTCTTTGACGAGGTCCGGGCCGCCCGCGATCTGGCGCGAGGTGAGCTGTTCCTGCGAAAGCGCGGTGATCGCGATGGGAACGGTCTGGATGTCGCCCTTGATCTTCGAAGACGTGACCACGACCGTTTCGACGGATTCGGCCGCCCCATCGGGGCGCGGCGTTGCGGCGGCGATTTCCGTCTCGGCGGCCGCCTCGCTATGCGACACCGCTGCGCGAACGATCGCAACCGCGCCCGATTCGTCGCGCTGCATTTCGAAACCCGTGCCCGCGAGGATGCGCGACAATGCGACAAGCGCGGTGAATTCGCCGCGCGCGCCTTTTGTCCTGGCGCCCTTGACCGCTTCGTCGGATGCGATCAGCGCGATGCCCGATTGTTCGCTATAGGCATGCAGCGCCGCCTTGAGATCGCCGCTCGGGATGTTGTATTGCGCGGCGCTGGCGCCGGCCGTCATCGCCAGAACGCTCGCGCCCCCGGCCAACGCGGATTTCAGATAGGTCAGCTTCTTCATCGTTCCCCCCAATGCCGTTCCCCGTTTCGCGTTTCTCAGCGATAGATGACGCTTTCATCGCCGTGCCGTTCGACGCGCAGGCCCAGCGCGTTGCGAACGACGCGCGCGAATGCCTCGGAATTGTTCGCAGGAAACGTTCCGTCGATTGTCATGCTGGCCACCGCCGGATCGGCGATGATGATTTTCACGCTGTTGTAGCGATTGAATTCGCGCGCGGCGTCGGCGAGCGGCGTCTTGTCGAACACGAGGACGCCGCGCCGCCAGCTGAGCTCGCGGGCGAGCGCCGTGTGAGTTTCCTCGGTGAGGAAGACGGTGCTCGCCGTCGCTGTGATGACGTCGCCGGGTTTGAGAAGCGCGGATTGCGATTTTTCGCCTTCCGCGCCGACGCGCACGCGCCCCTCCATCAACGCAACTTCGAGGCGCCCCGGATCGCGGCGGATGAGGAATTTCGTTCCCAGATCGGTCACCCGGCGATCGCCGGCGATGACGACAAAGGGATGGGACGCATCATGCTTGACCTGGAAATAGGCCTCGCCCTTGTCGAGCCAGATCGTGCGGCTCTTTGTCGTCATGCGCGCGCGCAGAACCGTGTCGGTGTCGAGTTCGATCTTGGTGCCGTCGGCGAAGGCGACGATCTCATGGCCGCCGACGGGCGTCGAATAGATGCGGTCGCGCGGATGGCCGAAATAATAGGCGGCGCCCGCCCCCAGCGCCGCCGCGAGCGCCAGCGTTGCGGCCACGCGCAACAGCAAAGGCGAAAACATTTTCCGCCGCGGCGCGCTTTGCGAACCGAAGGGATGCACGTCCTTCAGCCATTCCGCGCGGCTCCAGGCGGCATCGACGCGCACATAGGCCACGCGATGGGCGATCGATGCGCCGATCCAGGCATCGAATTCGGCCTGGTCGGCGGCGCCCCAATCCGCGCGTTCGCGCCGCTCGAGCCAGGAAGCGGCGCGGCGCTCGACATCCCTCGCATCCGCCTTGCTGTGAGCGGTTTCGGCATGCGCGTCGGTCACGATCTCTTCTCCTCTTCGCCATAGAGCATGTCGGCGAGCGCGCACATGCCGTCGGTGAGATGGGCCGATACCGTGTCCGGCGCGATGCCCATCTGGGCCGCGATCTCATGGCGCGAAAGGCCCTCGATGCGTTTCCTGATGACGACTTCGCGGCAACGCGGCGGAAGCCTGTCGATCGCGGCCTGAAGCTTGCGCAATTCATCGCGCGCGATGACATTGCGGTCGGGGCCGGGCTCGTCGCTCGCGGCTCCGAGCGAATCCAAATCGGCCACCGCCTCGATGGGAATGATGCGCTCGCGGCGCACGCGATCGACCATCACATGCCGCGCAATGGAGAACACGAACGCCTTCGCCGAAAGCGGCATTTCCTTTTGCGCGGCTTCATAGACACGCACATAGATATCCTGCCTCAGATCGGCGATGTCGCTTGCGTTGCGCCAGTTGCGGGAAAGGAACTGCATCAGCGCCGCCTCCAGCGGCAAAACCTCGCGCGCGAACCACGCATCAAGATCGGACATGCTCATGCCCGACGCGCGCGGACCGGCGTCTTCACGGTTGGTATCCGGCTTCTCGACCATCCCTTGCCCTGAGCGCTTTCCGCCCCGGCGGAAGCTTAGGCCTACATCCTTCTAGGCGAAGTCCGGGGCGCGGATTGGGAAGCCGGTTGCGGAAAAATTTTCATGCCGCAGCGCAATATGGCCGGGACGGCGGCGCGGCGCGCGCAACAAAAAGGGGGCGGTGATTTTCCGCCCCCTCATCCTTTCGGCGCGCCCATGAGCGGCCGCCTGCATGACATATGCCGCTAGTCCCCTATTCCGACGCTGATGCTGGCGAAGGGACCATAGAAGGCGCGGTTTTCTTCCTTGCGCGTATCGATGCCGCCATCGATGGCGTTGAAGAAGAAGTCCGCCTTGTAGCCGACACTGATCTTCGCATCGGCATAACGCCACGACACCGCCGCAAACCCGCCGAGATTGGGGACGGTGACGTCCTTGCTGCGGGATGTGCCGCCGGAGGTTTGGCTGG
>DATIZS010000393.1:0-2577 GCA_035516955.1 Rhizomicrobium sp. | reverse complement strand
GACGAGGTGACCACGACCGTTTCCACGCTCGCCGCGGCATGCACCGGCGCCGCATCCGCAAGCATTTCCGGTTTGGCCGCGGCGGATTTCGCTTCGCGCACGAGCCCGATGGCGCCGTTGGGCGTGCGTCGCGCCGCAAATCCCGTTCCGTCGAGAATGCGTGCGAGCGCGACATCGGCGGTCACGTCGCCCTTGACGCCGCGCGTATGGGTGCCTCTGAGCGAATCGCCGGAGATGATGAGATCGGCGCCAGTCTGTTTGGTATAGGCATCGAGGGCGGTGGCGAGATCGCCGGCCGGGATGTCGAATTCCTTGGCCGAGGCGCCGCCCGCAATCGCCAGCGCGCAAACCCCGCCGATCAGAGCCGATTTCAATCCGTGCAATCCGGTCATATTCCCCCCTTTGAGGCATCAGCGCGTGATGACGATCTCGTTTCCGTCCGATTTGATGTGAAGGCCGAGCACCATCTGAGCCAGCGCCGTGAAATCCTCCACATGCGTTGCGCGGAAGGTGCCGTAGATTTTCAGCTTCGCCGCCGCTTCGTCCGCCACGACGATCTTGGTCTCGTTGTAGCGGTTGAATTGCGCGACCGCGTCCGCGAGCGGCGTGTAGCGGAACACGAGCACGCCGCGCCGCCAGCCGAGTTCGTTGGCGAGCGCGGTTTCCGATTTCTTGGTGAGCAGCATCGAGCCGGCCGTCGCGGTCGCCACATCGCCGGGCGTCAAGACCGCGGTCTGCATCGGCGCATCGGGCGCTTCGAAGCGCACTTTGCCCTGCACCACCGCCACTTCCGTGCGCTTGCCGTCTTTCAACACGCGGAATTGGGTTCCAAGATCGGTGACGCGCCGCCCGCCGACCATCACCACGAAGGGATGGGCTGCATCGTGCCTGACCGTGAAGAATGCTTCGCCGCGGTCGAGCCAGACCATGCGCTCGTCCGTCGTCATGCGCGTGCGCAAGACGGTGTCGGTGTTCAGCTCGATGTGCGTGCCGTCGGCGAAACTCACCACCTCATGGCCGCCGACCGGCGTGGAGAAGGTGCGATCCTCGGGCTTCAGGAGATAGCGCGCGCCGCCCAATCCGATGGCCGCCGCGAAGATCAGCGCGGCAGCGAGCTTCGCGAAGAGCGGAAGTTTTGCGCGCGCGGGCTCGGCGTTCTCGGGCGAGGAGCCGCGCAACGCCACCAGCCGCTCGGTGCGCGCCCAGGCGGCATCGACGCGCAGAAAGGCGGTCCTGTGCGCATAATCTTCGGCGATCCAGGCATCGAAAGCGGCCTGATCGTCCGCGCTCCAATCGGCGCGATCCTGCCGCTCGCGCCAGGACGAGGCGGCTGCTTTCACGTCCTTCGCGGCGCCGCTCATGGCTTGCCCCTGAGATCGGCGGGCTCGCCGTAAAGAATATCGGCCAGAATGTTCATGCCGTTGGCGAGATATTCGGCGACGGTATCTTCGCCGATGCCCATGCGGCTTGCGATTTCGCGGCGCGGAATTCCCTCGATCCGGCGCAGCACCACGACTTCGCGGCAGCGCGGCGGCAATTTCTCGATCGCGCTTTGCAGCCGGCGCAATTCGTCGCGCGCGATGACGGTGCGATCCGCGCCCGGCTGATCGAGCGCCACGCTCAGCGCTTCCAGATCGGCCACCGCTTCGATGGAAACGACCTGTTCTTTCCGCGCGCGATTGATGAGGAGATTGCGCGCGGTGGTAAAGACGAAAGATTTCGGCTGATGCGGAATATCCTTCAGCGCGGCCTCGTAGACGCGCACATAGACATCCTGCAGGAGGTCTTCGACATCGGCCTTGTTGCGCCAATTGTGGTGCAGGTATTGCATCAGCATCGCTTCCAGCGGCAGCACCTCGGCGACGAACCACGAATCCACCCGCGCCGTGTTCATCACAGCGTCCAGGCGGCGCGCGCCATCGCGATCGTCCGTTATCTCAACCATCCCCCGCCTGCTCTTGTCCGAAGGGACCGGAGCCTCAGGTTACACCGAGTGGGACAGCCGAGAGCCGCCGGGGTGGGGATGCGAGGTGGAGATTATTTTTGCTGCAACGCGGAAAGCGCCGCTAATTCGGGTCTTTCATGCCGATCAGCGGTTTCAGATCGTCGGTCAGATAGCCGAAGCGGCGCATCTGTTCGTGATGCATCTGCACGATCTGGCGCACCTGGCGGCGGCTCAATTTTTCATGCCATTCGCCGGATTTGCCGGCGCGGAAGAAGCGCTCGGCCTTGTCGGGCTTTTCGCGGAAGCCTTCCTTGTCTTCCTGCTCCTTCAACTTGTCGAACGCGGAGCGGTCGATGGCGAGGCGGAGCTGATCCGGTTTGGGATTGAGCAGCAAATGCCGCGCGAGCCCGCCGAAGATCTTCATCGGATCGCGCAGCATATCCTCATAGCGCATCACATAGATGCCGCGATGCGCCTTGCGCGTCCAGCTTTCGACATGCTGGCTCCAGGAGCCGTAAATCTCGTGGACGTTGCGCTCGCCGATCGCCGTTTCCAGCCCGCGCGTTTCCATCATGCGGATGGCATCGTCGATGGTTCCCGAGATGTGATTGGCGAGCGAGATCGAAACGTCC
>DATIZS010000392.1:0-2923 GCA_035516955.1 Rhizomicrobium sp. | reverse complement strand
CGCGCGGTAGATGCGCCGGGAAAGGCTGGCGCGATGGCTTCTTGCGCGAGAAGGAGCGAACGGTCGTGAGCTTCGCGGTCTCGGCCTCTCGCTCCGCAGCGAGATCGTCCTCGGCGCCCTCGGCCTCGAGCTCCATCTGCTCGAGCAGCGGCGCCTTGCGTTCGCTGCGGACGCCATAAAGCTCGCGCCGCAGCTTGTCGATCGAAAGCTGCAAATGCGCGATCAGCGCAGTTGCATTCGAGGCCGTCGCGCGCGCCTGCGCCAGCTCCGCGTCTCTCTCGCGAAGCAGCAACTTCAAGCTCTCGATATCGTCGGGGAGAGAATCAGCAGCGCTCATCATTGATGATCGAATCACAAATGCGCGCGCAAGCAAGGCGCGACTGCGCATTCTCGCAGAAAAATCTTCAGCCCGCCGCCTCAGGGCGCCATGTGTATTGCGGCGCGCGCCAATCGATGCCTGAAAGCAGATAGCCGAGCTGCGCCGCGCTGATCGTGACGGCTCCGGTCGACGCTTGAGGCCACAGGAAGCGCCCGCGCTCCAAGCGCTTTGCGAACAGGCATTGGCCCTGGCCGTCATGCCAGAGAATCTTGATCAGATCCCCGCGTCGGCCTCGAAACACGAACAAATGTCCGCCATTGGGATTGCGCCGCAGCGTCTCCTGAACGATCAGCGACAGGCTCGCATAGCCCTTGCGCATGTCGGTGTGGCCCGTGACCAGCCACACCCGCGCGTCAGTCGAGACCGGAATCATCGCCGCAGCGCCTTGATGACCCGCGCCAGCGCCGCCGTCTCGACATCCGCGCCGACGACGATCTTCTCGCCGCCAGACAGCGTGATCTCCATGCGGCCCGCCCCCTCGGGCGCCGTCGGGAACGCCAACGGAGGCGATGCGATCGTCACCGGCAAGATCGCCGGCGGCTCGCTGGTCTCCGCCGCGGCAAACTGCCGTCGCCAAGTGAACAGAAGATTGGCGTTGAGACCGTGCCGGCGCGCCACCTCAGCCACGGACGCGCCTTCCGCGAGGCTCTCCGCCACGATGCGGCGCTTCTCGCCCCTCTTCCAATAGCGCCGCCGGACAACGCGCCCCGCCGAGCCCCCTTCGTCTTCCCTGGCCATCCGAGATAGTGTCCATCATCGATAGTGGACACGATCTGAGCGCCACCGCGCAAAACTATCGCCGCCCGCAAACCCAAGCGCCAGACGGCCTACGCCGGAGGGTTACGTAGCGGGGGCGCGCTAGGAATCCTGTGAACTAGCCGCTCGTATTCATGAAGGTGGGAATTTTACCACGGTTTGCGAGCGGCTGGATTTCGGGCGCGCGGCTCCGTTCGTCTTTTTCGCCGCCTGAGGATCGGTACTGTTGATCACGCGCTGGAGGAGATGGACGGGCAAAGGGGGCGGATGCCCCGTCGGTCAGGGTCCGAGCGGGGCGAGCGCGCCGGGCAAGCTGGCGAACAGGTCAGCGTCCGGATGACAGGCGGCAAAGGCCAGACGCACGCGGCTGGCGGTTTCGACGACACGAGCCGCGATTTTCAAGAGCCTCAGCCGCAGGGTTGCGAACTCCGCCTTCGCCAGATCGCGTTGTTTGGGAATGGCGTCGCGCACTGTCAGCATCAACCAATAGGCGGCGGTGTGCAGAACGAGCCGGACCTGATTGGCGACAGCCGAACGGCAGGACGTGCGGTCGGATGCAAGCTGGCTCTTGTGCAGCTTGATCAGATTTTCGGCCTGTCCGCGAGCGCAATACAGGCTGTCGTAGATCCACTCGGGCGAGCCCTGTTCGAGATTGGTGACGACGAACCGGATATCGAGGCCGAGCGCGGTAGCCTCGATGCGCGCGACCGCGCGGCGCTCGCGATCCCAGGACTTGGCCCTGTGCCGCGTCTGGGCATAGCCGCGAACGACGGCGCTGTTCTCCATCGCGCGCTGGACGCGGATGGCGTCCGCCACATCGTCGAGCTTCCGGGACAGCGGCTTCGTGCCGGGCAGTCCGAACACATAATCGACGCTGTTCTTCTCGCACCACGCCATCGCCTCGGGGCGGGCGTAATGGCCGTCGCCCCGGAAGGTTATGCGTGTCTTCGTCCAGCGCTTGCGGATGTGCCGGACGAGCCGACGCAGATGAGCGCGCACTTCCACGCCGCCCGGCGTCTTGCCGGGCCGCAACACCATTGCCACGGGGCGGCTTCTTTCGGTGTCGTAGACATGGATCGGCAGAAAGCAGCGCTCGTCGTAATGGGCATTGAACAAGGACAGCTGCTGATGCCCGTGCGCGACATCGCAGGTGTCGTCGATATCGAGGATGACTGACGCCGGCTCGCGATCGTAGGAGGCCATCCACTGGTCGACGAGCGCGTAGGTCAGGCGGATCGCATCCTTCAACGATGGCGCGTTCTCCAGCCGCGACAGCGTCGGCTGCGAACAAAGATCAACGCCGGTCTCCGGCAATCTTCCACAGGCGAGTTTGAACGCCGGATCGGTTCGCAGGAAATCCAGATCGTCGGCGTCCTCATAACCGCAGGCGATGGCGTGGATGCGGGCCCGGATCATGTCGGCGCGCGAATGAAGGATGCGCGTGGGATCGCGATGGTCGGGAAAGCAGCGCGCCAGCCTTTCGGCGACGCCGAGGCGGCGCTCGGCCATCGCCAGCAGCATCACGCCGCCGTCCGAAGTGATGCGCCCGCCATCGAAAGCAGCTGTGACTTTCTTGGCCCGGACGGCTGGAAACGAAAATGGCGGCAGATTATCGTCGGTCATGGCGAGCGGGGCGTTGGCGGCGATGCGCAAAGGCGCGGTGTCAGCAACCGAATCCTACGCTTTATCAGCGCTCTACGCCACGCTCGCCAGCATCAAAATGCACCCCTCAGGAATAAGAGAGGCTAGGTGGCGCAGCATGGGGCCAATCCGCGACGGCAATCTACT
>DATIZS010000391.1:0-4285 GCA_035516955.1 Rhizomicrobium sp. | reverse complement strand
TGCGCGATTCGGCCATCATCGGGGTGCAGGCTTAGTCTGCTCGATTCTGTGCAACGGAAGAGCGGGCCGTTGCGTTCAGGATTCTTTCGTGGAGAGCGGTGGATGCGCGCATTCGTGGCCCTTGCCCTGTTCGTACCCGTGGCGGCGCTGGCGGGGCCGCTCGACCTTCGTCCGCTGCGCATGCCCCAGGACGCGGGCGACCATTCGACGGCCGGCGACGACACCAAGACGGTGACGCTTCGCCCCTACAAGCCCCTCACCACCGACAATGTTCCGCTCAAGACCCTGAATTTCGGCCCCGTCGAGGCGGAGATCGGCGGACAGAACCACCATATCGCCAGCTACCAGATCGAGGGCACGCGCATCCTGGGCGGAAGCATCGGCGGCAGCGTCGACGGCGGCTCGGCCAAGCTCGAGCTCACCTGGCCCAGCCACTAGCCTCTTTTCGCGTCATGCTTTAATGCTCGCGGCCCCGCGCGCGGTTTTCGCGAGGGGTGAAGGAGAGCGTCATGTCGTACAAGGTCGCCGTCGTGGGCGCCACGGGCAATGTGGGCCGCGAGATGCTGAGCGTGCTGGCCGAGCGCCAGTTCCCGGCCTCCGAAGTGGTGGCGCTTGCCTCGACGAAATCGGTGGGCGTCGATGTTTCCTATGGTGACGCGACGCTGAAGGTGAAGGCGCTCGACTATTACGATTTCAAGGGCACCGATCTCTGCCTGATGTCGGCCGGCGGCGCGGTTTCCAAGCTGTGGTCGCCGAAGATCGCGGCCGCGGGATGCATCGTCATCGACAATTCCTCGCAATGGCGCATGGACCGCGAAGTGCCGCTGATCGTGCCGGAAGTGAATGCGTCCGCGCTCGATCACGGCATCAAGAAGGGCATCATCGCCAATCCGAATTGTTCGACGGCGCAACTCGTCGTGGCGCTGAAGCCGCTGCACGACGCCGCCAGGATCAAGCGCATCGTGGTGGCGACCTACCAATCGGTGTCGGGCGCCGGCAAGGAGGCGATGGACGAGCTGTTCACCCAGACGCGCGCCGTGTTCGTCGCCGATCCGATCGAGCACCACAAGTTCACCAAGCAGATCGCGTTCAACGTCATTCCCCACATCGATAAGTTCCTCGACTCCGGCTACACTAAGGAGGAGTGGAAGATGATGGTCGAGGTGCAGAAGATCCTCGATCCCGACATCCAGCTCACGGTGACCTGCGTGCGCGTGCCCGTGTTCATCGGCCATGCGGAAGCGGTGAATGTGGAATTCGAAAAGCCGATCACGGCGGCGCGTGCCCGCAGCATTCTGCGCGAGGCGCCGGGCGTCCTCGTCGTCGACAAGCACGAAGACGGCGGCTACATCACGCCGATCGAAGCGGCGGGCGAAGACGCGACTTACGTGTCACGAATCCGCAAAGATCCGACGGTCGAGCATGGCCTGGCCATGTGGGTGGTGTCGGACAATCTGCGCAAAGGGGCCGCGCTCAACGCGATCCAGATCGCGGAATGTCTGATCAACAGGAAGCTGCTCAAGGCGGCGTAATCTTGACGCCAAGTACCAAATTTGGTACTTCCGGGCCGTGACACCGATCAAGCGTCTTCCGGCAGCATTCTTTAGGACCTCATCGGGCACGGAACCGGTGCGCGTTTGGCTCAAGTCGCTGTCAAGCGAAGATCGCGCGAATATCGGAGACGATATTCGATTGATCGAGTTCGGCTGGCCGGTTGGATTTCCGACCTGCCGCCCTATGGGACAAGGCCTCTATGAAGTGAGAACATCGCTTAAGAATCGTATTGCGAGAGTGTTCTTTACAATATCCCGCGGAGAGATGGTCTTACTTCACGGCTTCATAAAAAAGAGTCAGGCTACCCCTCAATCGGATTTGGCACTTGCCCGGTCGCGGCAGGCAATAGTGGAGAAAAACCGATGAAAGCTAGGAAAAATCCTCACATTGGATCGAGTTTCGAATCCTTTCTCGAAGAAGAAGGAATCCTGGAAGAAGTAAACGCACGGGCGATGAAACGCCTTCTGGCGCTTCGCCTGTCGGAAGCGATGCGCAGCCGGAAAATCTCCAAAGCCGTCATGGCCAAACGCATGAAGACGAGCCGCGCCGCACTGGACCGTTTGCTCGATCCGGACAATCAATCCGTCACGCTTCTGACAATGTTCAAGGCGGCGAGCGCGGTCGGCAAAAAGCTGAATATTTCGCTGGACGACGCGGCGTGAGCCCGGACGATTTCGCAGCGCTCGTCGCGCGCTTCAGCGCCGCCGCGAATGCGGGCGACGGCAAGGCGTTCGCCGCCTGCTTCACCGAAGACGGCATCTATCACGATTACATCTACGGTCCGCACAAGGGCCGCGCCGCCATCCTCGACATGCTGCAAAACCTCTTCCATCGCGACGCGAAGGATTACGACTGGCGCTTTTTCGATCCCGTCGTGAACGGCAACACCGGCTATGCGCGTTCGCTTTCGCGTTTCATCTCGACCATTCCGGAATTCGCGGGCCGCGAAGTGGTGATCGACGGCACCAGCCGCTTCGTGCTGAAGGACGGGCTCATCGCGGAATACCATGAAAGCGTGAATGGCGGCGTGGCCATGGCGCAATTGGGCGTTCAGCCCGAGCGCATGGCGAAGGTGATGCGCCGCTGGGCTGACCGCTTCCTCGCCGAGCCCGAAACATCCGCCTATCGCGAGAGATTCAAAAAATAATGTGCGGGCGGAGGCTCATACTTCTCGCCGCCGCGTTCGCGCTCAGCGCCTGCGTGAATGCGCGGCCCGACGATGCGCTGTGCCCGGCTTCGGCCGATCTCGTGCCCTCCTTCGCGATGCCGGCCAAGATCGGCGCGCCCACTTCGCAAGGCCATCTCGATATCCTCGTGCTTTCCGGCGGCGGCGCATGGGGCGCCTATGGCGCGGGTTTCCTCACCGGCTGGTCGGAGCGCAAGCCATCGCTCGGAAGGCCGCGGCCGAAATTCGATGTCGTGACGGGCGTCTCCACCGGCGCCATCATCGCGCCCTTCGCGCTGCTCGGCCCCGATTACGACAATATGCTGATCGATGCCTATCGCGGCACGGGCAGCAACGCACTCTTCGAGGGGCGCTCGATCCTGACGCTGCCCTTCTGGACGTCGCTGAACGATCCCGCGCCGCTCGAATCCGGCCTCGACCGCATGCTCACCGACGACGCCATCGCGGAGCTCGGCCAGGCCTATAAGAATGGCCGCTCGCTCTGGGCGGGCGCGGTGAATTTCGATTCCGGCAAATTCACCGAATTCGACATCACCGAACTCGCGGCCGACCAGCCGCCCGAAAAAGCGCGCGGCGCGATCGTGGACCGGCTGATGGCGGCATCGGCCATTCCGGGCTTCTTCCCGCCGCGCTTCATCAATGGCTGCATGTATATGGACGGCGGCGTGCGCCAGAACCTGTTCGTGGCCGAGATCGGCGAGGCCATCGACGCGGCCATCGCCAATCACGGCGCGCCCAGGGATGTGAGCGTCTATGTCGTCATCAACGGCACGATGGCGACCACGCGCAGGACCGTTCCCGACACGCTGTTCGGCGTGGGCATTCGCGGCTTCGAGCTGGCGGGCGACCAGATCCAGCTCGCCTCCTTGCGCGAGATCTATGACTACGCCAAGGCCAAGGATTTCCACCTCTATTGGACCAGCGCCGACGATGTGGTGGCCCATGAGGGGAAAAAAGAGACCTATGACCGCTGTTCCGCGCCGCGCGGCGAAATGGGCCAGTTCAACGCCCGCTTCACCGCCTGCCTTTTCGACGCGGCGAAGGAAAAGGCGCGGACGCGCCCCTTCCCCTGGCGGACGGACCGCCCTTGAGGCACACCCGCCCCTTGGGCTAGGGAACGGCTTCCGATCAAGAGGGGATCGCCCATGACCATCCGCCCACGCCGCAGCGTGCTCTATATGCCGGGCTCCAATGCGCGGGCGCTGGAAAAGGCGCGCACGCTTGCCGCCGACGCGCTGATCCTGGACCTCGAAGACGCGGTCGCGCCCGACGCCAAGGAACTGGCGCGCGCACAAGTTTGCGAGGCGGTGAAGGCGAAGGGCTTCGGCAAGCGCGAGATCATCATCCGCGCCAATGCGCTTTCGACGGCCTGGGGCGAGGCAGACATCGCGGCAGCGGCGGCGGCGAAGCCCGACGCGATTTTGATCCCCAAGGTTTCATCGCCACGCGACCTCGAAGCCGTCGAAGCCAGGCTCGTGAGCGCGGGCGCGGATGCGAATATCGCGCTGTGGGCGATGGTGGAAACGCCGCTTGCCATTCTCAATA
>DATIZS010000390.1:0-2950 GCA_035516955.1 Rhizomicrobium sp. | reverse complement strand
GAGCCGCATCGATTCGAGCCGTTCGCGGAAGGCGATGGATTGAATCTTGCCGTCGGCGCCGATGACGATGCCCCGCTCCGGCAGATCGAGATTGAGCGGATCGCGGCGGTCACGCGCCTGCGCCATGGTCTGATAGGCGTTCCATAGCGGCCTGAGCACGTTACGCGCCATCTCCGATTTGTCTTCGCCGTCGAAGGCCCGTTGCGCCTGCGCATAGGTTAGGCTGGCGGCGGAGCGCATGATGCCGCGTACGAATTCGTGGCGCTTCTTGTTGCCGTGCTTGTCGAAGATCATGCGCACCGCAAGGCAGGGTCGGTCTTCGTTCTCCATCAGCGAGCAGAGATCCGCTGACAGCCGCTCCGGCAGCATGGGCACGACGCGATCCGGGAAATAGGCGGAGTTGCCGCGCTTCAGAGCCTCGCGGTCGAGCGCCGATCCTGGCGTCACGTAGTGAGCAACATCCGCGATCGCCACGATGACAATGTGGCCACCGGAATTGCTTGGATCACTGTCGGGCCCCGCCCAAACCGCGTCGTCGTGATCGCGTGCGTCTTCCGGATCGATGGTGAGCAGCGGAAATTTGCGCAGATCCGTTCGGCCGCGCGGATCGGCGGGCTTGGCGCGTTCGGCTTCGTCCAGCGCTTCTTTCGGGAAGTCCGTCGGGATGCCATGCGCATGGATGGCGATGAGACTGACCGAGCGGGGCTCGTTCATGCTGCCCAATCGCTCGATCACACGTGCGCGCGGCAGACCCATGGCGCGGCCGGAAAGTGGCTCACAGAGCACGAGTTCGTTCGGCTTGGCGGCACCGCGGTCGCGCGGATCGACGATGAATTCGGATTTGCTCTTTCGGTCGATGGGCACGATGCGCCCGCCATGCTCGCCTTCGCGATAGACGCCGAGCACCTTGTGCGCGCTGGCGCCAAGCCGCTTGATGACGCGCGCCTCATAGCCTTCGCGCGTCTCGGTGAGCCGGGCGAGAATGCGCTCGCCGGCGCCGAGCGCAGGTCCATGCGCTTCGTCCTCGCGCCCGGGAACGACGATGATCTGCGGCGGCGGTGTCTCGGCGTCCCAGCGCTGCGGCCGCGCGAGCAGCTCGCCGTCGGGGTCCTGCCCGGTGATTTCCAGCACGGTCACTTCGGGAAGCGTGCCCGGTTTTTCAAATGTCTTGCGAGGTCCGCGCGCGAGCGCGCCCTCGGATTCGAGTTCTTTCAATATCTTCTTCAATTGAATGCGCGCATTGCCCTTCACGCCGAGCGTGCGGGCAATGTCGCGTTTGGTGGAATGGGGATTAGCAGCTAGCGCTTCGAGGACGCGCGATTTGTCGAGCTGGGGGGAGGAGGCCTTTTTGGAACGCGACTTCTTCAATTCAGCCTTCGACTTCTTCGGGCTCGCTCTTGGCTTCCGCTCTTTTTGACTTCGGTTTGGCCTTCGCCTTCGCAGGCTTTGCCTTGCCGTCGGCCTTTGCAGGCTTCGCCGCCTTAACGGCTTTGGCCTTCTTGGGCTTCTTGCCGCCGCCCTTGGCTTCGCGTTCGGCGATCAAAGCGAGCGCCTGATCGAGCGTGACGGTGAGCGGATCGGCGTCTCGGGGCAATGTGGCGTTTGTCGAGCCGTCGGTGACGTATGGCCCATAGCGGCCGCGCATCAGCTTGACGGTCGTGCCTTCGGCATTTTTGCCGAGCTCCTTCAGTGCTTCCGGCCCGCCGCGCGGACGCGACTTGGCTTTCTTTTCCGCGAGCACGGTAACGGCGCGATTGAGGCCGACTGTGAACACTTCGTCTGCGGAATCGAGGGAAGCGTATTGGCCGTTATGCGCGACATAAGGCCCATAGCGGCCGAAATTCGCCGTGATCGGCTGACCGGTTTCCGGATGCTTACCGATCTCGCGCGGCAGAGAGAGCAGCTTCAGCGCGAGTTCGAGATCGACGGCGCTCACCTCGGTGCCCTTGGGAATGCCCGCGCGCTTCAGGTTCTCGCCTTCGCCGCGCTGAATATAAGGGCCGAAGCGACCGCTCTTGAGCTCGATGTTCTCGCCCGTCTCGGGGTCTTGACCCAGCACGCGCGGCTGCGCGGCGCCGGCTTCTTCGGCGCTCTGTCCCAGGCGGCGCGTGTAGCGGCATTCCGGATAGTTCGAGCAGCCGACGAAGGCGCCAAAGCGGCCGAGCTTGAGGCTTAGCTTGCCGTTCTCGCAGCTTGGACATTTGCGCGGATCGGCGCCGTCGGTCCCGCGCGGAAAGATGTGCGGGCCCAGGATATCGTCAAGGTTGTCGATGACCTGAGAAATGCGCAGATCCTTCGTCTCGCCGATGGCCGCGGAGAAGTCGCGCCAGAAATCGTGCAGCAGCTTCTTCCAGTCGAGCTCACCCGCGGAGATTTCGTCGAGTTTCTCCTCGAGATCGGCGGTAAAGCCGTATTCGACATAGCGTCCGAAGAAGCTCACGAGGAAGGTGGTGACGATGCGGCCCTTGTCGTCTGGGATGAAGCGGTTGCGCTCCATGCGCACATAGCCGCGGTCGCGCAGCGTGGAGAGGATCGAAGCATAGGTCGAAGGTCGGCCTATGCCGAGTTCCTCGAGCTTGCGCACGAGGCTCGCCTCGGAGTAGCGCGGCGGCGGTTCGGTGAAATGCTGCTCGGGCTTGATGTGCTCGATGATCGCGTTCTCGCCAACGGCGACCTTCGGCAGGCGCGCGCCCTCTTCATCGCCAGCCGGATCGTCGCGGCCTTCTTGGTAGAGCGTGAGGAAACCGTCGAATAGCGTGACCGAGCCTGTGGCCCGCAACGCAATCTGTCTGTCGGCTGAAATGACATCGACCGTGGTGCGCTCGAGTTCCGCGCTTTCCATCTGGCTCGCGATCGCACGTTTCCAGATCAGCTCGTAGAGCTTGGCTTGGTCGGCATCGAGCGCGTGCGAAACCTTCTCCGGCGCGCGATTGAAGCTCGTGGGGCGGAT
>DATIZS010000389.1:0-2819 GCA_035516955.1 Rhizomicrobium sp. | reverse complement strand
TCCCAGCGTGACGCGGCTCGACCATAGATCGCGGCCATCGACGTTCTGGCCGTTGTTTTCATTGATCGTGTAGCCGTTGCGCTTCGTCCATTCGCCCGCCACGCGCAAGTCGAAGCGGTCATCCACAATCGGGATATTGACCATGCCTTCGTAGCGGCGATTGTAATAATTGCCCCAATCCGCCGACAGCATCGCTTCGAACTGATCGGTGGGCTTTGCGGAGATTACGTTCACCACGCCGGCCGTCGCATTGCGGCCATAAAGCGTGCCCTGCGGACCGCGCAGCACTTCGACCTGCCCGACGTCGTAGAATTCCTGCTCGAAGAAATGATTGCGGATGAACGGAATGTCGTTCAATGCTACCGCCACCGCCGGATCAGTCGTCACCGAAATCGCCTGCGTGCCGATGCCGCGGATTTCTATGTTGTAGCCGGTAAAATTCGTTTTCGAGAAAGTGAGGTTCGGCACTTCCTTCACAAGATCGGGCCCGCCCGCGATCTGCCGCGACGTGAGCTGCTCCTGCGACAGCGCGGTAATCGCAATCGGAACCGTCTGGATATCGCCCTTGATCTTCGAAGAGGTGACGACGACCGTCTCCACGCTGGCTGCCGCATGTGCGGGCGCGGGCGCCGCATCGGCGAGCTCGGCTTTCGGTGTCTTGCGCGTCGCCGCTTCCTCGCGCGTGATGCCGATGGCGCCCGCGGGCGAGCGATAGGTGGTGAAGCCCGTGCCGGAAAGGATGCTCGCGAGCGCGGCATCGGCCGAAAGTTCGCCCTTCGCGCCTTTGGTTTTCACGCCGCGCAGCGCCTCGCCCGAAACGAGCACAGCCACGCCCGTCTGCTTCGAATAGGTGTCGAGCGCGGTTGCGAGATCGCCGCCCGGAATGTTGAAGCCGCTCGCAAGTGCTGCGCTCGCGAGCAAGCTGAGGCACGAGCCACCCGCAAGAACCGCCTTCAACCGCATCGAACGCTTCATAACTCCCCCCTTTGCCGCGCTTTCAGCGCGTGATCACGATATCGCCGCCTTCATGGGCGACATGCAGCTTCAACACATGGCGCGCCACATCCACGAAGGCCTCGACATCGTCCGCCGGAAACGTTCCGTAGATCGTGAGCTTCGCTGCGGCCGGATCGGCAATCAGCATTTTCTGCCGGTTGTAGCGGTTGAATTCGGCGACCGCGGCCGAAAGCGGCGTGTATTTGAACGCGAGCATGCCGTTTCGCCATGCGATCTCGTTTTCGAGATTGCCCGCGCCCGCATGCTTCACGACGAGAGAGTGCGCCGTCGCGGTCGCCTCGTCGCCGGGCTTGAGAAGCGTGCCGCGCGAAACGCCATCCGCTTCGCCGATGCGCACGCGGCCCTGCAAAAGCGCGACCTTCAGCTTGCCCGTTTCGCGGCGCATGAGGAACTCCGTGCCCAGATCGGTGACGCGGCGCGAGCCGGCGTAAACGACGAAGGGATGCGCGGAATCGTGATGCACGCGGAAGAACGCCTCGCCCTGATCGAGCCAGACCGCGCGCTCGTCCGTCGTCATGCGCGTGCGGATGATCGTGTTGGTGTTGAGCTCGATCTTCGTGCCGTCGGCGAAGGTGACGAGTTCGCGCCCGCCGATATCGGTGGAATAGGTGCGCTCGGCCGATTTCGAAATATAGGCCGCCGTGCCGATGCCGATGACGGCGATCGCGGCCAGCCCCGCCGCGAATTTCAGGAAAAGCGGCATGAGGCTGGGGCGCTCCGGTGCTTGTTCGTCGCGCGCCGAAGCGCCGAGCGCGCGCAAACGATCGGTGCGCGACCAGGCATCCTTCACGCGCCAATAGGCGGTGCGATGGGCGAGCGAAAGGCCGAGCCATTCGTCGAGCGCGGCCTGATCGGCTTCGCTCCAATCCAAACGCTGACTTTTTTCGAGCCAGCCCGCGGCGGCGAGCCGGACATCCTGCGCGCTTTCGCCTCTCTGCGTCACGGCTTTTCTCCTTCGCCATGCAGATAATCGGCGATGGCATACATGCCGCGCGTCAGATATTCGGAGACCGTGTCTTCGCCGATGCCCATGCGGCTCGCGATTTCGCGATAGGAAAGCCCTTCGAGCTTGCGCAGAATTACTGCCTCGCGGCAGCGGCGCGGCAATTGATCGAGTGCGGATTGCAGGCGGCGCAGTTCCTGGCGCGCCATGGCGCTGCGGTCGGGGCCCGGCTCGTCGATGGAGATGCCCAGCGTCTCGAGATCGGCAACCGCCTCGATCGAAACGATCTGGTCGCGCCTGACGCGATTGATGAGAAGATTGCGCGCCACCGCGAACACGAACGGGCCGGCGGGATGGGGAAATTCCTTCTGCGCCGCCTCGCACACGCGCACATAAACGTCCTGGCAGAGATCGTCGGCGTCGGCGCGGCTGCGCAGGGAGCGGCGGAAGAACTGCATCAATGCGGACTCCAGCGGCAGAACCTCGCGAACGAACCAGGCTTCCAGATCGGGCGCAGTCATGGGCGCATCCGAACGGCGAAGTTCGGCATCGTCGCGGCCCCTGTCCGATCTGTCCGTCATCCCTCTCGAGCTGCCCCGGTTTTCGAGGGTTGGAATCTAGCTCACAGGGATAAGAACAAACGGGATGCGATTTTCCGGGGATGGTGTGTTGAAGAATTTCATGCGGCGGCGCAGCAAAAGGCGCGGGCCGGGCTTCGTCTCATGGACGATCCCCCGGCGCGCGCCTGCCTCGCTATATATATGTAGCCCTAGTCGCCGAGCCCGATGCTGATGGAGGCGTAGGGGCCGTAAAATGCGCGGTTCTCGCTTTTGCGCGAGTCGATGCCGCCGTCGATGGC
>DATIZS010000388.1:0-2672 GCA_035516955.1 Rhizomicrobium sp. | reverse complement strand
GAGAAGGGCTGCTGCCGCGAGCAACAGGCCAACGACGAGACCTTGCTGAATGCGCTGCGTCGACATGGCAATGGACCGTCTGTCACCGACCTTGCGACAGGGCCGGTCATCTGCCGCAAGCGTTGCCCTGAAAGCCTATGTATTGGTCCTTTATGTTGTCTTAAATCGTACTCAATCTGAGGGATTGGGATAATTTTTGATAAGCCAATAGTGGAGTTCCCCATGCGGGACCCCTGTGGCCGTATATTTTTTACTTATGCCCCGGGACAGATTCAGGAATTGGGAACCATCTATATTCTAATTTTCGACAGAGGCTGGAAATCCAATGGAGCAGTGTCGATGGCGGGCGAGATGGCCTACCGGATCATCGTCATAGACGACGATCCCGATATTGCAGAGGAAGTCTGCGAAACGCTCGAACAAGCGAAGTTGTCTTGCGCGCATGCGTCTTCTGCCGAGGAGGCTTGCGCATTACTTGCCGGCAGCGACCGCTCGGGTCCCGTTATTGTCGATTATCACATGCCGGGCATCAACGGCATCGAGATGATCGAGCTTCTGCGCGTCAGGGCGCGCCGGCCGCTCGCCTTCATCATGCTGACGGGCGACGAGACCCAGGCCGTGGCCGCCGGCGCGGTTCGGGCCCACGCCTTCGATTTCCTGAGCAAGCCGTTCAAGCGCGAGGAATTGTTGAGCGCGGTTCACCGCGCGGCCGAACATCTCGACGAATTGTCGAAGGCCGAAGCCGATCAGAAAGAACTCGAAGGTGAAGCCGAAGCGCTGCGCCAGCGCGTCGACGTCGTTTCCGAGATGCTGCAGCAGCGCGAGAAGCTTCTGGCGGGCGTGTTCAAGCATCCGGTCCCCGCGGTCGAACGGCTGACGCGCAGCCATGCCTGCGCCACCATCGACTTCCTGGACCGGATCGCCCAAATCGAGGACACGAAAGCGCGCCAGTCGCGCCAGGGTTCGCCCGAAAACACGCCGGAAACGGCCGGCCAGAAACTCGACGCGCTCGACTGCGCGCCGATCGAGATGGCCGGACTGCTCAAGCGCATGATGCCGGCCGTGAAGAAGCTGGCCGATGAGCAGGAAGTGACGATCAAATCCGTCATACCCGGACATCTGCCCTATCTTTACGGCGACGAGCCGCGGCTGATGCGGGGGATGCAGGATCTTCTCGTCACCTTTGTGCGCGAACTCGGCGCGGGCGACCGGCTGAATGTCATCCTGATGAAACAGGACGAGCAATTGATCCTGACGCTCCGGTTGCATTCGCAACGGTTGACCGCGGCGTTCTTCGATGTGTTCCGGGGCGAGCTCTCCGGCGTGATCGATCGTCTGAACGATCTGCCCGCTCCGCAGGCGAAGCTTTTGGCATCGCGCATCGTCATCGATTTGCATGCCGGGCGGATCGTGCTCGAACAGGCCGGCGCGGCGGAGTGGTGCTTGCGTGTCGCCCTTCCCGTACCCGCCGAAAGCAGCCGCAAATCCCTCGCAGTGGCGTGACGCGAAGCCATGAACGCGCAAAGCCCGCTGCGCAGGACCGGCGCTACGGCGCCGGCGGAGCAGGATCCCGGCGCGCGCCAAGATAATCCCGGCGCCGTTACGCGCTCGGCCAACCCCGTGCTCGCGGAACTGGCCGAACTCATCCGAAGCACGACGGAATGTCTCGAAGCGGCGGCCTTCGAATATGGCGCGCCCGCGCAAGCCGGCCCGGCCATCGGCCGCTTCGCAACGGCGCCGGGAACGTCGCTGTCCTGCGATGCTCTCGCGATGATCCGTTCCAGCCCGCACGCGATTTCGGGCATATCGGGATGTTTCGACGCCGGCCAGTTCAGCGAGCGCGGCGAGATGCGCCATGTCGTGGGCCTGCGCTTCAGCGACGACCGGCGCGCCTTCGCCGGCGGCTACGCAATCTTCCGCGACGCGCCCGCCACCAACGCCTGGCGCGCTCTGCACGGGCTCAGCACCTGCGGGGCGGGCCTCGCTCTTTCGGCGCGCGAGAGCCGCGTGCGCCAGCGCGCGAGCGCCGACGGACTCGCCTTCCAGACGCGGATGTTCGACGGTCTTCAATGCGGCACGGATGCCTATTGGGAAACCGATGCCGCATCGGTCATCCGCAACGTCGTCGTTTTCCCGGCGCGCGCCGAATCGGCGATCCTGAAAGCGCTGGAGGGCAAGAGCCTGCCGGAGCTGCTTTCATCCGCGGGCGCGCGCGGCATCGACGATTTCCACGATGTGCATATCGAGCTCGAGAGCATAGGCAGCGGCGGCATGACGGCGTTTATCTCCGGGCGCACGCTCCCGGACGGAACGAGTCACGGCACGGCGCGCCTTTCCGGCGCCAGCCGCGACACGCAACTGACGCGAACTACCGCCCGCGCGCTGATCGAGAAACTCGCGGACGCCAACCGCGTCGAAGCCAATCTGCGGCGCGAGGCCGAGCTTGTGCTCGACGGGCTCAGCATATTGACGAGCGGCCGGGCGGGCCGCGAGATCTTCAACAGCCTGCTCGCTCTGCTCGCGCCGGCGCTGGAATTCGAGAGCGCCGTCGTGCTCCAGCGCGACTGGTCGGGACGCGTGGCGGCCGCGGCCGCGACCTCGGACGCGTTTCTCACGCTCGACTGGAACGACGCCGGCAAGCGCCTCTTCGCGATAGACGAGGTGGCCGCGAC
>DATIZS010000387.1:0-4122 GCA_035516955.1 Rhizomicrobium sp. | reverse complement strand
CGCCCGGCGTGATGAAGATGGTCAAGGTGTTCGTCGCGGTGAAGCGCAAGCTGCAGCCCGGCGACAAGATGGCCGGCCGCCACGGCAACAAGGGCGTTATCAGCCGCATCCTTCCGATGGAAGACATGCCTTATCTGGAAGACGGCCAGCCGGTCGATGTCGTGCTCAATCCGCTGGGCGTGCCTTCGCGCATGAATGCCGGCCAGATCCTGGAGACGCATCTGGGCTGGGCCTGCTCGGGCCTCGGACGCCAGATCGGCGATGCGGTCGACAAGGTGAAACGCGACGGCAAATACGAATCCCTGCGCCGCTCGCTCAAGCAGGTCTATGGCGACGACGAGCGCCTCAAGGAACTCGACGAAGGCGGCCTGGTGGAACTCGGCGACAATCTGCGCACCGGCGTGCCGGTGGCGACGCCCGTGTTCGACGGCGCCAAGGAGAAGGATATCGTCGACATGCTGGAGCAGGCGGGGCTCACCCAATCGGGCCAGGTCACGCTGTTCGACGGCCGCACGGGCGATGCCTTCAGGCGGCCGGTCACCGTCGGCTACATCTATATGCTGAAGCTGCACCATCTGGTGGACGACAAGATCCACGCGCGCTCGATCGGGCCTTATTCGCTCGTGACCCAGCAGCCGCTCGGCGGCAAGGCGCAGTTCGGCGGCCAGCGTTTCGGCGAAATGGAAGTCTGGGCGCTCGAAGCCTATGGCGCAGCCTACACGTTGCAGGAAATCCTGACCGTGAAATCCGACGACGTGGCGGGACGCACCAAGGTCTATGAAGCCATCGTGCGCGGCGAGGACACGTTCGAAGCGGGCATTCCGGAAAGCTTCAACGTGCTCGTGAAGGAAATGCGCTCGCTCGGCCTCAATGTGGAGCTGGTGAACGGATAAATCTGGATGTCATGGCCCGCGAATGCGGGCCACCCAGGTGACAAAACGCGATGCCGCGAGGTTATGCGGCGAATGGAAAGAAAGGCTCGATAATGAATCAAGAGCTACTCAACGTCTTCAACACCGGCAAGGAGGCCCCCGCCTTCGACCGGATCAGGATCTCGCTCGCAAGCCCGGATCAGATCCTGCGCTGGAGCCACGGCGAAATCAAAAAGCCGGAGACGATCAACTACCGCACCTTCAAGCCGGAGCGCGACGGGTTGTTCTGCGCGCGCATCTTCGGCCCCACGAAGGATTACGAATGCCTGTGCGGCAAGTACAAGCGCATGAAATACAAGGGCATCGTCTGCGAGAAATGCGGCGTCGAAGTGACGGTGCAGAAAGTGCGCCGCGACCGCATGGGCCATATCGAGCTGGCCTCGCCGGTGGCGCATATCTGGTTCCTGAAATCGCTGCCGAGCCGCATCGGCCTGATGCTGGACATGACGCTGAAGGATCTCGAACGCGTCCTCTATTTCGAAAATTACGTCGTGATCGAGCCGGGCCTGACGCCGCTCAAGGACCGCCAGCTCCTGAGCGAAGACGAATATTATAAAGCGCAGGACGATTACGGCGAGGACAGCTTCACCGCCATGATCGGCGCCGAAGCCATCCGCACGCTGCTGCAGGCCATCGATCTCGAAAAGCTCGCGACCGATCTGCGCACCGAGATCGCCGGCTGCAATGGCGGCGAGAAGCCGAAGAAGCTGGTGAAGCGGCTGAAACTGGTCGAAGCCTTCATCGATTCCGGCAACCGTCCGGAATGGATGATCCTGACCGTCATTCCCGTGATTCCGCCGGAATTGCGCCCGCTGGTTCCGCTGGATGGCGGCCGCTTCGCGACGTCCGATCTCAACGATCTCTATCGCCGCGTCATCAACCGCAACAACCGCCTGAAGCGCCTGATCGAACTGAAAGCGCCGGATATCATCGTGCGCAACGAAAAGCGCATGCTGCAGGAATCGGTCGATGCGCTGTTCGACAATGGCCGCCGCGGCCGCGTCATCACCGGCGCCAACAAGCGTCCGCTGAAATCGCTCGCCGACATGCTGAAAGGCAAGCAGGGCCGCTTCCGCCAGAACCTGCTCGGCAAGCGCGTCGATTATTCGGGACGCTCGGTGATTGTGGTCGGCCCGGAACTGAAACTGCATCAGGCGGGCCTGCCGAAGAAGATGGCGCTCGAACTCTTCAAGCCGTTCATCTATTCGCGGCTGGAAGCCAAGGGTTTCTCGCAGACCGTCAAGCAGTCGAAGAAGCTGGTGGAGAAGGAGAAGCCGGAGGTCTGGGATATTCTCGAAGAGGTCATCCGCGAGCATCCGATCCTCTTGAACCGCGCGCCGACGCTGCACCGCCTCGGCATTCAGGCGTTCGAACCCGTGCTGATCGAAGGCAAGGCGATCCAGCTTCATCCGCTGGTCTGCACCGCCTTCAACGCGGATTTCGACGGCGACCAGATGGCCGTGCACGTGCCCCTCAGCCTCGAAGCGCAGCTCGAAGCGCGCGTGCTGATGATGTCGACCAACAACATCTTGAGCCCCGCCAACGGCAAGCCGATCATCGTGCCGACGCAGGATATCGTTCTGGGTCTCTATTATCTGTCGCAGGAGCGCGACAACGAGCCCGGCGAAAACATGGTGTTCAACGACATCGGCGAGATCGAGCACGCGCTGTTCTCCGGCTCGGTCACGCTGCATGCCAAGATCGAGGCGCGCTACAAGACGGTCGACAGCGACGGCAAGCCCATCATGCGCCGCGTGAAATCGACGCCCGGCCGCATGATGATCGGCGAAATCCTGCCGCGCCATCCCAAGATCCCGTTCGAGCTGGTGAACCGGCTGCTGCGCAAACAGGAGATCTCGCACATCATCGACGAGGTCTACCGCCATTGCGGCCAGAAGGAGACCGTGCTCTTCGCCGACGCGATCATGGGCCTCGGTTTCCGCGAGGCCTGCAAGGCCGGCATCTCCTTCGGCAAGGACGACATGGTCGTGCCCGCCGCCAAGCAGAAGCTGATCGACGAAACGCGCCATCGCGTGCGCGAATACGAGCAGCAATATCTGGACGGCCTGACGACCGACAAGGAGAAATACAACCTCGTCGTCGATGCCTGGTCGAAATGCACCGATCTCGTCGCCAACGAAATGATGAAGGAAATCTCCGAACCGCGCATCGATCCCGAAACCGACCGCGTGTTGGAAATGAACTCCATCTACATGATGAGCCATTCGGGCGCGCGCGGCTCGCCGCAGCAGATGAAGCAGCTTGCCGGCATGCGCGGCCTCATGGCCAAGCCGTCGGGCGAAATCATCGAAACGCCGATCCTTTCCAACTTCAAGGAAGGGCTGACCGTGCTCGAATACTTCAATTCCACCCACGGCGCGCGCAAAGGCCTCGCCGATACCGCGCTCAAAACCGCGAATTCGGGTTATCTGACGCGCCGTCTGGTCGACGTGGCGAATGACTGCATCATCACCGCGGAAGATTGTGGCACCAAGCAGGGCGTGTCCGTGCAGGCCGAAATCGACGGGGGGCAGGTCGTGTCCTCGCTCGCCGAGCGCATCCTCGGCCGTACCGCCGCGGAAGACGTGAAGCACCCCGACACGGGCGAAGTCATCGTCAAGCGGGGCAAGGAAATCGGCGAGGACGTCGCCGAACGCATCGAAGCCGCGCATATCCAGAAAGTGCGCGTGCGTTCGGTGCTGTCGTGCGAATTGCCGGAAGGCGTGTGCGGCAAATGTTACGGGCGCGATCTCGCGCGCGGAACGCCGGTCAATATCGGCGAGGCGGTCGGCGTCATCGCGGCGCAATCGATCGGCGAGCCGGGAACCCAGCTCACCATGCGCACCTTCCATATCGGCGGTGCGGCGCAGGTGGCGGGCCAGTCGAAGATCGAGGCGTCCTATGACGGCAAGATCAAGATCGTGAACCGCAACGTCGTGAAGAACTCCGACGGCGAATTGATCGCCATGGGCCGCAACATGCAGATCGCCATCGTTGACGCGAAGGGCCAGGAACGCGCGGCCTATCGCATCACCTACGGCGCCAAGCTGAAGGTGGACGAGGGCGCGAGCGTGAAGCGCGGCGACCGGCTCGCGGAATGGAATCCGAACGCGCTGCCGGTCTTGACCGAAGTCGAGGGCGTCGTGAAATACGAAGACCTCGTTTCGGGCATCACGCTGAAGGAAGTCGC
>DATIZS010000386.1:0-6692 GCA_035516955.1 Rhizomicrobium sp. | reverse complement strand
CGACAAGGTGCGGTTGTCGATGGCGTCGTGCAGCCGGTTCCAGAACAGCGTCGCCTCCCAGCTCAGCGCGCCCGCATCGCCGCCCCAGCCGAGCTCCGCGCCCGCGAGCTTCTCGGGCTTCAGCGCGGCGTTGGCCTCGGTCGTGTTGTTGCCGACACGGAAGGGCCGGTAGAGTTCGTTGAGCGTGGGCACGCGAAAACCCGAATAGGCGGCGGCGCGCAGATATTGATGCGAAAAATCGTAGCGCAGGCCCGCGCGCGCCGTGGGCACTACGCCGCTGCGGCCCGGATAATCCTGATCGTTGGTGATTGCGCCGCTCGCGCGCACGCTTTCGACCAGATGGCCTTGCGAAGTCGCCCAATCGTCGGCGCGCACGCCGATGGTGAAGAGCCAGCCATCCGCCTCGTAGGTACCTTCGCCATAGAGTCCGGCGATGATTTCCTGTCCGCCCGCGCGGCGGTTCATCGTGAATGCGCCGGAAACGAAACGGTAGCGCTCGCGCGATTCTCCGGAATCGACGCGCACATCCACGCCCGTTTCCCAGCGGAAGTTCCCCAGCGGGCCGATCAGCGCCGCATTGGCGCCATAGCCGAGCGCCGGCGTCGCATATTGATCGTTGGCCGGCGTCGCCGTTGCGCGCGGGGCCGGATAGGCGGGCACGGAAACCGACGTGTTGGAAAATCCGCTGTTCAGCATCCAGCCTTGCACGCGCCAGCCGATATGTCCGGTGTGCGCGAGCGTGAGACTCGCGCTCGTGCCGCGCGCCCTGGCTTCGGCGCCCACGAGTCCTGCGCCCTGCGCCTGATCGTAGAGGCCGAGACGCGCGGTGGCGGAAACGCCGTCCAGTTCGGTATGCGCGCGCAACGACGCCGAGCCGCCGTCGAACCAGAGATGATTGTCGGCAGGCCCGCGGCGCGAAGCCTCCACCGGAATCCAGCCATCGGAGCGCTCGCCGGAAACGCTGCCGAAGAAATCCACATCGCCGATATTGCCGCCGCCCGAGGCCGCGGCGCGATAGGTGTCGAGGCCGGCTGCCGCGGCGTCGGCGGCATCGACTCCATGCAGATCGTCGCGCTCGCCGAGCAGGATCGTGCCGGTGAGCGCGCCCGAGCCGTAGGGACCGGCGCCCGCGCCGCGCACCACTTCGACCGAGCCGATGTCCTCGCCCGGCAGCGCCGTCCAGATCACCCAGCCGCCGAACGGATCGTTCAGGGGAACCCCGTCGAGCAGCACGAGCGCGCGGCCTGCACCGGAGGGCGCGATCGCGCGCATGGAAATGCCTTGCGTCGTGGGATTGGCGCTGATGGAAGTGGTCCGCCGGAACAGCGAGACGCCCGGCACCTGTTCCAGCGATTCATCGAGCCGGTCGGCTCCGAGCTGGCTCGAATCCAGCGTCACGGTCGAAAACGCCGCATCGCCCGCGGGTGCGGGCCAATGCGAATCCGTGACCACGACATTCTCCACGACCGTCTGCGCTTGCGCCGCCGCCGGAACGAACAACACGCCAGCGCACAACACCACTGCCCGCATATCGCGAAACCCTGACTGAGGTCCGATCCGGCACTCGGAGCTAATTGTTCGCCAGCACCGCGACGGACGCCGCCGAAACCGCCAGATCCTTGAAGATGTCGGCGATGGAGGTCGTGAGCGCAAGCCAGTCGGTGGGGAAGAGCTTGCGCGGCACATAGATCACGCTTCCCGGCGGAATGGCCTTGCTGCCGAATGCGAGCCAGGAGCTGTCGAGCCGGCGCGCCGTGCCGTCGGGATAGACGACATAGGTGAGATCGTCCTCGGCATTGTCGCCATAGCCGCCCGCGAGTTCCACATAGTTTTCCGCGTTGCCGGCGGGATCGAAGGGATAGCTGCCCGGCTGCATCACGTCGCCCATGACCGTCACGGTGCTCGGGCGCTGCGGAATATAGATGCTGTCGCCCGGTTCGAGGATGGGATCCTGGTCGGGATGGGCGGCGAGCACGCTGGGATCGGCGATGATGGAAATGCGTCCCAGCGCCTTCTGCTGGCGCAACTGCGTCACGAAACCTTCGGCGGCCTCCAGCGCCTGGGGCGAGAGCGCCGAGGTCTGGCCGTTCGAACGCGCAACGCCGGCGAGGAGCTGGCGCTGAACCTCGTCGGCCACGCGCTGATTGCCCGCTTTTTCGATCGCCGCGACCGAGGAGCGCAAGAATACGGTCCCGTAAGGATAGGCGATATCGGTCAATCCGCCCGCGCGCACCAGAAGCTGCGAGAGATGCTCTCCGCGCAGGAACGAATAGGTGCCGGCATAGCGCACTTCGCCCGAGATCTGCACCGTGCCCTTGGCCATGTCGGTGAAGACGTGATGGAACTCGATCACGTCGCGCGGATGTATCTCCACGCTCGCATATTGGGAGGGCGGCACGGTGATCTGCTTGCGTTCGGTCGTGGACTGGCCCGTCGTGTTGTCGATATCGGTCGAGGTTAGTCCGAAGGCGCTGACATCGGCATCGGTGTCGAGGCCGCCCGCGGCCTGAATGATCTCGTCGAGCGTGGTGCCGGGTGCCACGAGGAAAATGCCCGGATCGCGCACCGCGCCTCTGACCGTCACGCGATAATCGCCGAGAACCTTGCCGAAATAGGCCGTGTCGCCGGCCGATAGACCGGAAAGCCCTCCGCGGTCGCTGCTTGCGGGCGCTGCGGCCGCAGCACGTGCGGCGCTCGCCATTCCTGTGTCTGCGCCCGGCGCTGTTGTGCCTTGCGTGCCTGTGTTTCCGGCATCGCCGCCCGATGGCGCATTCGCGGTTGCCGGGCCTTGCGTACCGGCACTCGCGCCCGATTGCGCCGCGCCGTTCGCATTCACGGCGGAATTGGCGGACATCGCGCTCGCCGCGCCTCCGGCCGCGGCCTCCACCGGCACGGGCATCGCCACGAGATCGTTGCCGCTCTGCGCCCAGGACGTGTTCTGTTCGGACTGCGCCTCGGCGGTGGCGAGCGTGCGCATCTGGTCGAGCGTGAGGATGCGGACCGCATCGCCCGAGATCAGCGGCAGGTTTTCGCGGCCCTGAAGCACATGCACGAGCGAGAACGGGATCAGCGAGCGCTGCAGCGTGGCCGGATCGACGCGCTCGATGATGCCCAGAAGCAGATAGGGCGTCGGCGCCAGAACATCGGCCGAGGGCAGAAGGTCGTGCAGCGTGGACGCCTTGTCGAGCGCATAGAGCCCGGGAAGGCGCACCGATCCTTCCAGCTTGACCGATCCCAGCGAGACATTGACGGATTTGTAGACGAAGAGGATTTCGCCGTCGCGCACCGCCGCACCCGGCTTGGCCGTCGCGTCGGCGAGTTCCTGTTTTCCGTCCGCCTTGATGCGCTGGATCATCTCGCGATAGGCGCCGCGGATTTCGGGGCCGTTGGCGAGCGTCATCAATTCGCGCTCGGAGACGGCGTGTTCGCCGGACGGAAGCTCGTAGATCGCGGGCCTGCGCACATCGCCCGTGACGGCGATCGTCGAGCCGATGGGCGGCACCACGATCCGGTCGCCCTCGGCGACCGCCATATCGGGCGTGCGGCCATGGGTGAGCAGAAGCGAATAAAGATCGATCACATGGGATACGCCGCCGCGCACCAGCGTGACGGCGCGCAGCGATCCCGTCTTCTTCACCCCGCCCGCGAGATTGAGCGCATCGAGAACGGTGGAGAGCCCGGTCATGCCGTAAACGCCGGGATTGGCCACCTCGCCCACCACGCGCACGGAGATCTGGCGGATTTCGCCGATGGAAACATAGACCTGCGTCTGCACATAGGCGCGCCGGGCAGCGGCCTCGAGATCGCGGCGGAATTCGCCGAAGGTGCGGCCCGAGGCCGAAATCGGCGGCAGATTGGGAAACAGCACGCGCCCCTCGCGGTCGACGCGAGTGGAATAATTCGCGTTCTGCTGACCCTGCAGCGTGATGTCGATCTCGTCGCCCGGTCCGAGCACGTAATCGTCCTGGATCGCGCCGTTGAGCGAGGCGGTGACGGCGCCGCCATTGGCGACGAGGTCGTAGCCGAACTGGCTGACGGGTTGACCGATGCGCGCCGAATACAGGTTTTCGAGCGCGGACGGTTCGGGCTTTTCCGGCGGCGTCGCGCTGGCCGGCTTGAGGATCTGGGTCTGCGGCTGGTCGGACTTTGGTTGTCCGCTCTGATCGGGGCGCAGTCCCGACGCCTTGAGCGCATCGAGCGCCTGCTGGGGCGTCATGCCCGGCGGCAGCATCGACTGGACATCGGGCGGAATGTTCGCCGCCGAAGGATCGGCGCTGCTGCTCTGCGCGACGGCTTCAGGCGCGAAGAGAAGTACGCCCGCGACGATCGCGCACGCCAAGGATCGTGGTCCGGCCACCCGCAAAATCCCCATTGCGAATCACACTCTCCATCGGCCGGACTTACCGGCGCAAAATATTCCAAATCGAAATTCAACCGATTCGCACCGGACCTGGAAGAAGAACGTCGAGCCCTTACGGGTTCATACGCGCGGGCACCGGAAAAATCCACAATTGCGCGCAAATCGTTGCACGATTGTCATAAGAAAGAACGCTCTTGTCTGTGCACGACCGTGTTATGCACAGCCCAGTTGCTTGTTGCCTCACCGGGCGCGCGTCATAAAACTTTTCGGTGAGGGGATGCGGTGCATTTTCGACAGCGCAGATATTGGCGCCGTTCACTTCGCGGCGTCCGCCTCCTGGCCCGATCGGCGGCGTGCGCGATTCTGGCCATAGGCGCAGTCCCGCAATATGCGGCAGCCCAGGAATTCACCCAGCGCGACAGCTATGGCGAGCCGGGGCTTCTCGACATGCCCAGTGCGCGCATGGCGCCCGACGGCGAGATCGCGCTCACGCTCTCGGCCATGGACAATATGCAGCGCGGCACGCTGTCGTTTCAGATCCTGCCGTGGCTCGAAGGCTCGTTCCGCTATACCCGCATCGGCCGCTGGGCGAATTCCGTCGATTACGACCGCAGTTTCGGGCTGAAGCTGCGCCTCGTTCAGGAAGACGCCACCATGCCCGACATCTCGGTCGGCATCCGCGATCTCGTGGGAACCGGGATCTATGGCGCCGAATACGTGGCGGCCAGCAAGCATTTTCTCGATTTCGACATCACGGCGGGCGTGGGCTGGGGCCGGCTCGCCGATGACGCAACCTTCGCCAATCCCTTCGCGCAGGTTTTCTCCTCGTTCAAGCAGCGCAAGGTGAACAGCGCGCTCGGCGGCCAGGTCGATTTCGGCTCGTTCTTTCACGGCCGCGACATGGGCGCATTCGGCGGCGTGATCTGGCACACGCCCATCGAGAACCTGAACCTGACGGCCGAATACAGCAGCGACCGCTATCTCAGCGAGCGGGCCTATGGCGGATTCAAGGGAACTTCGCCTTTCAATTTCGGGCTGACCTACGAGCCCGTTTCCGGCATCGCGCTGACGGCCGGCTGGTTCTACGGCTACAGCTACGGCGCGTCGATCACGGTCTTCGCCAATCCGTCCGAGCCGGCGTCACCGGCGAAACTGGGCGCGGCCCCCATGCCCGTTTCGCCGAGGACCGACGCGGAGCGCCAGAACGCGGTCGCCGATTTCGTGACGCGCAAGAACGTGGCCGAGCGGCTCGGCCCGCAAATCGCCGACGCCGAGATCATGGACCGCACGCTGATGGTGGATGTCCATGCCAGCGGCCAGGCGCGCAAACATTGCAGCGAATTCGAACGCGTCGCCCAGACCTATCGCACCCGCATCGACCAGGTGGCGGTGAGCGATCTGGACGATCTGAGCGGCAATGTCGTGTTTTGCGCGGTCAAACGGAGCCCACGCCTCGAAGTCGCCTTCAAATTCCCCGACGATGCGGATTCGGCTGCGGCCGTAGCGAAGCCGCCGCATTTCGACAGCTCGGCCGCGGAGACCAAAATCCGCGCCGATGCGGCGGCGCAAGGCTTGCGCGTCGAAGCGCTCGTCATCGGCCCGCAGGACCTGACGATCTATTACACCGATCACCGCTACGCCTTCGAAAGCGAGGCCATCGGACGGCTGTGGCGCGTGCTGATGGCCGATGCGCCGCCGAGCGTGGAAGCGTTCCATCTCGTGCCCGTGATTTCGGGCGTGCCCGCGCAGGACGTCCTCATCCTGCGCGCGCCGATGGAGCGGATCTACGATGCGCGCGGATCACCCGCCGAACTCGGCACGGCCGTGTCGCTCTCGGCCCCGCCGCTCGACAATCCCGCGCTGGCCGACGCCCAGAGCGGGAGCTATCCGCGTCTCTCGTGGGCCGTTTCGCCGAGCCTGCGTCAGGGTCTTTTTGACCCCAACCAGCCGCTTCGCATCCAGGCCTATCTGGAGATGACGGGCGCGGTCGAGCTTCAGCCGGGGCTGTCGCTGGAGGGCGCGTTCGAGGCGAACATCTACAACACGTTCAACACGAAGCGCCTCAGCAACAGCGTGCTGCCGCATGTCAGAAGCGATGTCGCCGAATACCTGACCGCGGGCAAAAACGGGATCAGCGCGCTCGATTTCGCCTATCGCGCGCGCGCAGGCCCCGACATCTTCGTGGAGGCCAAGGCCGGCTATCTCGAAGACATGTTCGCCGGCGTCGGCGCGCAAGCGCTCTGGCGTCCCGAGGGCGAGCGATGGGCGCTGGGCGCGGACCTCTACGACGTATGGCAGCGCGATTACGACCGCCTCTTCGGCCTGAAGCACT
>DATIZS010000385.1:0-2631 GCA_035516955.1 Rhizomicrobium sp. | reverse complement strand
TGGCGCGCGGCTGTCTTTCCCAGGGCGCGCGATGGACCGTGCCCGCAAGCCAGCCGTCGTGATAGATCGCGCGATTGCCCGCGATCTCGAAGTACTGGGTCGTATGCGTGCTTTTGGCATGGGCGTCATCGAATGTGTAGGCCATGCTCACGCCCTGCATCGGAATCTGAGTTATGCCGTCAACGGTTTTGGGTTGAGGCAGTCCGGCCACTTCGAGCACGGTCGGCGCGATGTCGATCACGTGATAGAACTGGGACCGCAACTCCCCTTTGGCCTTGATCCCTTTGGGCCAGTACACGACCATGCCGTCCCGGGTTCCGCCGAAGTTGGACGCGACCTGCTTGGTCCAGGCAAAGGGCGCATCGCCCGCGACCGCCCATCCGGCTGCGTAGTGGCTATAGGTCAGTGGTCCGCCAAGCTGATCGATGCGCTTGAGCTGCGCATCGATCGGTTCCGGCACGGCATTGAAAAAGGTATTTTCGTTGAAAACGCCGTTCATCCCGCCTTCGGCGCTCGAGCCGTTGTCGCCCGCGATGTAGAAGACGATGGTATTTTGCAGCTGGCCCATAGCATCGATCGCCTCGATGAGGCGGCCGATTTCGTAATCGGCCATCTCGCCGAAGCCGGCGTAAACTTCCATCTGGCGCGCGAACAGCTTCTTCTCGGCGGGCGAGAGCGTGCTCCAGTCCTTGATCGCCTGCGGCTTCGGCGCGAGTCTGGTGTCGGGCGGAACCACGCCCAGCCGCTTCTGGCGCGCGAGCGTCTGCTCCCGCATCACGTCCCATCCCGCGTCGAACTTGCCCTTGTATTTGGCGATCCAGCTTTTGGGCACCTGATGCGGCGCGTGCGTCGCGCCGGGCGCAAAATAGATCAGAAACGGCCGGTCGGGCGTGAGCGCTTTCTGATACCGCATCCACGCGATCGCATGGTCGGTCATATCGGTCATGAAATGGTAATTCGGCTCGTGCGGCGTCTCGATCTGCGTCATTCCGTCATACAGCAGCGGCGCCCATTGATTCGTTTCCCCGCCCATGAAGCCGTAAAACTTGTCGAACCCCTCGCGCGTCGGCCAGCGCGTGGTCGGGCCCGACGGGCTCACCTCCCAACCCGGAGTCTGATGCCATTTGCCGAACGCCGCGGTGCTGTAGCCGTTGAGCCGCAGGATCTCCGCCAGCGGCGCGACGCTGTTCGGGCGCACGCCGGTGTTGCCGGGAAAGGCCGTCGCGACATCCATCACCGCGCCGGTGTTGGCCATGTGATGGTTGCGCCCGCTGAGCAATGCCGCGCGCGTTGGTGAGCAGAGCGCGGTCACGTGAAATTCGTTGTAACGCAGGCCCCCTTTGGCCAGGCGATCGAGCGTCGGCATATTGATCGGCCCGCCGAAGGCGCTCGGCTGCCCGAAGCCCATGTCGTCGAGCAGGATGATGAGCACGTTCGGCGCGCCGGGCCGCGCTTTCACCTCGAATCGCGGCGGCGGCGTGGCGTTGCGCGCATCGAGCGTGGTTGCCGGCGGATAGCTCGGATCGGGTATGGGCAGCGCGGTTCGATCCAGCGCCTGCGCGCCGACGCGCGCCGCTCCGATCGCGATGATCGCGATCGCGGCGATGGCGTGCAGCGCGCCGTGGAGCATCCAGCAGATATCCGCTTCGCGTCGCTGGCGATGCGCGCTCACTTTACGCTGTAGCCGCGGCCGTCGAGACATGCCGCCATCGCACGCTGATAATTGACGCCCGCTTGCGAGACCTGCGATTGCTGCGCGTGCTGTTGCGCCGTCTGTTGCTGCATGCGCTCGTCCCTTCGCCGGAAGCCGCCGGCGAGACCGCCCATCGCGGCGCCCGCCGCCGCGCCCTTGCCGGCGTTGCCCGTGATCGCGCCGCCGACCGCGCCGAGCGCCGCGCCCCGCCCCGCGCCTTTCAGAACGTGCGGCTGCGAAGGCCGATACGGTTGCGGGTCAAGCGTGTTAGGATTGCTCGGATAGGCCCGGCTCGGATCGAACCCGGTCTGCTGAACAGCCCAGGTATGGCACGAGTAACGATCCTTGTCCTGCTGCTCCGGGCTCTGGCCTTTTTGCGGATAGATGTACATCTGCCCGTTTTGCGCGGCCGCGGCCGAGGGCACCAGCAGGGCCAGCGCCAAAAGTGCAAACTTCGGCATTGTGTTCCGCATGGCTGTGCGAAAAATCATAGTTGCCCGGACCATCGTTTTGCTCCTCTTTTTTACTTCGAACGTCGCCTTATTTTCGCGGCGCCAGACACTTATTGATATCTCTACATCGATTCAAGCGGGCCCTGCGGTTTCGGTCCCCAGCTCACCTCGAGCTTGAGCCACACGGTGTTGCCGTCGAGCCTGTTCGACACTCCCAGTTCCGGCAGCCACTTCGCTTCGCCGGCGAGATCGAACTCGCCGATCCGGTATGCGTGAGAGCAAATCGGGCCCGATGCCCGCAGTCATTCCCTCGAAGCCCCCGAGCTTCGCGCCGCTGCCGCTGTCGCCGGTGATCTGCTGATAGAAGTATCCGTTGACGCCGGCGCCGACAAAGCCGCCGAAGAGCGGCAGATGCTCGGCGATCGCGCCGTCGAGATGGAACAGATCGCCCGTCTGGTAATCGGTCGCGTCATTCATGGTGTTGAA
>DATIZS010000384.1:0-4063 GCA_035516955.1 Rhizomicrobium sp. | reverse complement strand
GAAAGATTTGCCGTCCATCAGCCGCGAAAGCGCCCATACCGCCATCGCGCGTACGAGAGGCGAGGGATCGGACAGCGAGCCCTTAGCGCTTTCGATCAGCGACGCATCCCCAGAATTGCCGATGGCGATCAGCACGTTTCGCACGAAGCAGTCGCGGCCGATGCGCTTGATCGCGCTGCCGCGAAAGAGCGCGCGGAACGCCGCGTCGTCGAGTTTGACCAATTCGCGCAATTCGGGCGCCGCAAGTTCGCCGCGCGCCTGCAACCGCGCCTCATGGGCGATGCTCGCGAATTTGTTCCATGGGCACACCGAAAGGCAATCGTCGCAGCCGTAAACGCGGTTTCCGATCGCGGCGCGGAATTCGCGGGGAATATGTCCCTTGTGCTCGATGGTGAGATAGGAAATGCAGCGCCGCGCATCGATCTCGTAAGGCGCGGTGAAGGCGCCGGTCGGGCAGACATCGAGGCATTGCCTGCAGGCGCCGCAATGATCGGTTTCGGCTTCATCCGGTTCGATTTCCAGCGTCGTGAAAACGGATCCCAGAAACAGCCACGAGCCGAATTCGCGGCTGACGAGATTGGTGTGCTTGCCCTGCCAGCCGATCCCGGCCGCCTCGGCGATCGGTTTCTCCATCACCGGCGCGGTATCGACGAACACCTTCACCTCGCCGCCGAACGTATCGCTGACGAATGCGGCGAGCCGCTTCAGCTTCGCCTTCAGCACGTCGTGATAATCGTCGCCCTGCGCATAAACGGATATGACGCCGATATTCTCGTGTGCGTGATGGGCGAGGGGATCGCGATCCGGCCCGTAATTCATGCCCACAACGATCACGCTTTTGGCGTCCGGCCAGAGTTCCTTCGGATCGCCGCGCCGCGCCGCATTCCTCGCCATCCATTCCATCGTGCCGTGGCGGCCTTGCGCGAGAAACTCCGTCAGATGCGCGTTCGCATTGTGCGGCAGCGCCGCGCGCGCAAATCCCACCACATCGAAACCTTCGGACCTAGCACATTCGGCGATGGCCGCGCGCGGGTCAGGTCCAGGCATCGAGCTCGGCATAATGGGATACCGGCGGCTGGCCGGGCACGCGGTCGGCGAGCAGCGTGCGGAAGGAGGGCCGCGATTTCATGCGCACATACCATTCGCCCGCGGCCGGATAATCCGTCCACGGAACTTCTCCGAAATAATCGAGCGCCGAAAGATGCGCCGCCACCGCCAGATCGCCCAGCGCGCATTCGCGCGCGGAAAGATAGCCGTGGCGCTCGGCGCCCGTGCCGATTTCCATCAGCGCGCTCTTCAGCGCCTCGCGCCCGTCGCGCACGATCATCATGTCGGGCGCGCGCCTGGCGCCGGCGCCGGTGAAACGCTGCGAGGCCTTTTCGTAGACGATCTTCTTGGTGACATTCTCCTGCAAGGGTCCCATCGCCCAATCCAGCAGCCTGAGCGTATCGGCGCGGGCGCGCGGCTCCTCGGGCGTCAGCGGATGCTCGGGATAATTTCCTTCCAGGTGATCGACGATGGCCCAGATACCCTCGAGGCGTGTGCCGTCGAGATCGGTGAAGACCGGCAGATGGGCCGATACATCTTCCGGCGCGGCGGGATCGCAGGACAGCCGCTTCTCCGCGATCAGAAGCCGCGCAAAGCGCGAGGGCGGCGACAGAAGCAGATGAATCAGCTTGCGCATGGTCAGGCAATCTAGTGAATGGGGCGCGGCTCTCCTAGTGCCCGCCGCCGCCGCGGGACCCGCGGTGGACAGTAACCGCCCGAAGGGCGAAATTAACCGCCGGTTAACTTGATTCTTCCAAAGAATATTTGGACGCGCAGCGGGACCGGCAATGAAAGCGCAGCCATGAAATCGCGAGGGATCGGCGGCCATTGGGCGCGGGCGGCGGCCCGTTCGATTGGGGCGGCGGCCCTCGTTCTTCTTTGGAATACTTCGGCCAGCGCCGATGGCGATTCCCAGGACCAGTCGCTGACTGCGCTTCAGGAGATGTCCATCGAACAATTGGGCAATATCGAGGTCACCTCGGTATCGAAGGAGCCCGAACCGCTGAGCGACGCGCCGGCGGCCATCTACGTCATCACCCATGACGAGATCGCGCGCTCGGGCGCGACCACGCTTCCCGAAATCCTGCGGCTGGCGCCCAATCTCGAAGTGGCGCAGGTGAGCGCCAACAGCTACGCCATCACGGCGCGCGGCTTCAACGGCACGACGACCTCGAACGGCGCGGGCAACAAGCTTCTGGTTCTGATCGACGGGCGCAGCGTCTATACGCCGCTTTACGCGGGCGTGTTCTGGGATCTGCAATATGTGCTGCCCGAGGACATCGACCGCATCGAAGTCATCAGCGGGCCGGGAGCCGCGCTTTGGGGCGCCAATGCGGTGAACGGCGTCATCAACATCATCACCAAGAGTTCCGCCGACACGCAGGGCGCATTCGCCAAGGTGCAGGCGGGAAATCTCGATTATGGCGCGAGCGCCCAATATGGCGGTACGATCGGGCAGGATACGACACTGCGCATCTACGGCATGGGCTTCAATCGCGATCATGATGTGACCGCGCCGGGCGCGAGCGCCTATGACGACTGGCACAAATTCCAGGGCGGCTTCCGGCTCGACTGGACGCCGGGCGATTCCCTTCTGACCGTGCAGGGCGACATCTTCACCGGCGCGGAGAACCAGCCATTTCCGCCGGATGCCGTGATTGGCGGGCACAATCTGCTGGCGCGCTGGAGCCAGAAGCAGGACGGCGGCGGGCTGCAGATACAGGCCTATTACGATTACAACACGCTGCGCGTTCCCGGCGGCATCGGCGATACGCTGCGCACATACGACATCGACGCGCAGCACAATTTCTCCTGGGGCGCGGATCAGGACATCGTGTGGGGCGGCGATTTCCGCTACATGGAAGACCATTTCAACAATACGGTGTCCGTCAAATTCCTGCCGCCCGATACGTCGCAGCACCTGGCCAGCGGATTCGTGCAGGACACGATCGCGCTCAGCGACACGTTCAATCTGATCCTCGGCACGAAGGTCGAGGACGATCCCTTCATCAGCGTGCAATATCTGCCCAATGTGCGCGTGTCGTGGAAGCCGGACAATTACGATCTCGTCTGGGCCTCGGCCTCGCGCGCCGTGCGCGCGCCCTCGCTCTGGGACCGCGACCTGAACGAATATCTGGGGACCACGCTTTTCCTCGGCGGCGGGCATTTCCACGAGGAAAAGCTCTGGGCCTACGAGGCCGGCTATCGCGGCGAGCTGTCGCCGGATATCTCGGTCTCGCTGTCGCTCTACTATAATGTTTACGACGACATGCGCAGCTACGAGGCCACGCCCATTACCTTCTTCCCGCTGGTCTACGGCAACAAGATGTACGGCCATACCTATGGCGCGGAATTCTGGGGAACCTATGCGGTCGCCGATTGGTGGCGGCTGTCGGCTGGCGCGAACTACCAGAACGAGGTCCTGAAATTCCGCGCCGACAGCCTCAGCAATCTGCTCGGCAGCAACGCGCCGACGGCGGGCGACGATCCGCCGTGGCAGCTTTCGCTGCGCTCCTCGATGGATATCACGCCCGATGTGATGCTCAATGTCGCGCTGCGCGGCGTGGGCCGCCTGCCGAATCCGCGCGTGTCCGCCTATGCGGAGATGGACGCCAATCTCGCCTGGAAGATCTGCGAAAACATCCAATTGTCGCTGAGCGGAGCCAATCTGCTTCACAAACATCATCCGGAATTCCTCACCACCGGCGGCTCCAACGAAATTCCCCGCAGCTTCGTTGCGAGTGTCCGATGGGATCTGTGACCGGTTTCCGCCGCAGCGTAACGTTCGCGGCTGTCATCGCTGCCACCTTGCTCGTTCCCGCCGCATCCGCCGCCACGCCCGAATTCGCGGTCAAGGCCGCCTATCTTTCGAAATTCGGCATTTTCGTCGATTGGCCGAAGACCGCGTTCGATTCGCCGCAAAGCCCGGTCGTGCTCTGCGTGGAAGGGGCCGATCCCTTCGGCGATACGCTCGACAAGATCGTGCAGGGCCAGCGTATCGGCAATCGCGCCATCG
>DATIZS010000383.1:0-2517 GCA_035516955.1 Rhizomicrobium sp. | reverse complement strand
TCACGTTCACCTCCGTCAGCCGGCCGGGATGATCGAAGACGCAGACGGCGAGCACCATGCTGCGCTCCTCGTCGATGAGCCCGATGCGGCGGTCGCGGATGCGCGGCAGGAAGGCGAAGAAGCCGGTGCCGATCTGCTCGGCCACGCCCATCTTGAACAGGTTGAAGCCCTGGCTGGCGGTGCTCGATGCGAAATCGCTCTCGCGCGCGAGCACGGTCTGCACGCCGTTCTCGATGCGGATGCAATCGTCGCGCACCGGGATGATGCCGCCGTCGTCCCGCTCGATGCCGTTGAAGTAGCGATGCGGCGTCTGCTCGAGCTCGGCGCGCGCGGCGCGGGCCGAAGGCGCGATGTCGTGGAACAGAGCCGGCGGCGCGAAATTGTCGGAATTGAACAATGACGGCCGCTTGCGCACCGCGAACTGCTCGATCTCGGCGATGCGGCCTTCGCCGTCCAGCTTCAGCCGCACCGTGACCTGAACGGGCTCGCCATGCTCGGCGAACACGCCCATGAGGCCGGCCTGTTGCGTGTTGGGATCGATGAAGCGGATCTGGTCCTTGCTGGCGCCGGTCGCCGTCGCCCACAGGCCTTCGTCGAGCGCGATTTCCTGCGCGTTCTCGGTGAAGCGGACAGCGGGCGCGAGCGGCAGCATCTGCGCGTTGCGCGCCGCGAGTGCCTTCGTATAGCGATCGAGAAGTGTGTCGAGTTGCCCGCGCGTCTGCATGCCCGTCGCCTCGTTGCCGCGACGGGAGATTAGTCAATTCGCACCATGGCCGCTACGCGCCGGGGCGGACGTTGCCGCCGCCCTCGATGGACGAGGAGACCTGCGGGCTGCCCCAATAGCGCACCTCGCCGCCGCCTTCGACCGAAGCCTGCAGCGCGCGCTCGGCATGCAGCTTCACCAGTCCGCCGCCTTCGATGGACGCGTCGGCGCTCTCGGCGCTGATGTTCCGCAGATCGACGATGCCGCCGCCTTCGATGGACGCCGCGATGTTGCGCTGCGCGGGGAACCCGGGGGCCGCATCGATCTCGCCGCCGCCTTCGATGGCGGCGCCCTCGAGGCCCGGCGTCACGATCTCGATCTGAAGATCGTAATGATGCGGGCAGTTCCAGTTGCAGGCGGAGATCACGAGCTGGCCGTCATGCTCGACCTTGAACTTGGTGAATTCGGTCGAGCCGCTGACGAGCGTGACCTGCTGCGTGGCGCCGTGGCGGATCACCACATGTCCGCCGCCTTCGAGCTGGATGGAACGGAAGGGCGCCACGGGCACGGCCGTGCCGGCGAAGGCAGGCGTGGCGGCGAGCAGGGCGACGAGCAGCAGCGATTTCATGGCGGGGCCTTTCGAGGATTCCTCGAACAGAAGTAAGGCGCTGCCGCTAGTTTGACCGCATATCAAAAACCGCGGCTTGCCATGCACGCGCGGGAACGGTGCGCACTTGCCGCTCAGGGCTTCGTCGCGCTCACCAGCGAATAGAACACCGAGGAGTCCTTCGCGCGCACGTCTGTGAAGCCCGCGCCTTCCAGCACCTGCTTCAGTTCCGCGAAGGAGTACTGCCGGCCCTTGGTGCCGAGCAGCATCATCATCGAGAACGAGGCGGGGACGAGCGGGCCGGAGCCTTCGTCGTTGATCAGCATCTCGTGCAGCACGATCTTCCCGCCCGAGGGCAGCGCGCGGAAAGAGCTCGCAGCGAGCTGCGCGTTCGTCTCCAGATCCCAGTCGTGCCAGATGTTGGACATGAAGATGGCGTCGTAGCCTGTGGGCCAGGCCTCGCGGAACATGTCGACGGATCGGGTGTCGATGCGGCCGGAGAGGCCGGCCTGCGCCACGTAGTCCTGCACCAGCTCGCACATCGCCGGCAGCTCCATCACCGTGGCGTGGAGTTGCGGATTGCGCTTCGCGAAGGCGATGGAGAAGCAGCCCGAACCGCCGCCGACATCGAGCAGACGCTTTGTTTGCGAGAACTCGCCTTCGCGCGCCGCGCCCGCAGCGGCCGAGAGCGAATGGCTGTTCATGAAGCGCGCGATGGCTTCCGCCTGGTCGCGGCCGAGCTTGCCGCTTTCCCACGCTTCCACCGGCGCACCGCTCGCTTCGCGCTCGACCGTCTTCAGGCGCTCGATGAAGGTGCGCGTCAGCGGCACGCCCCGATGCGGCGTGAAGGCATGGCCCCAATAGAACGGACTCCTGTGCAGGAGATAAGTGCGCGCCGAGACGGTGAGGTGATAGCGGCCGCCGCGCGGCGCAAGGAACCCCAGCGCCGAAAGCATCGGCAGCAGCGCCTTCAATGCATATTCGCGCAAGCCCGTGCGCGCGGCGAGTTCCGCCGCCGTGGCGGGCGCTTCGTCCAAAGCTTCGAACAGGTTGAGCTCGTCCGCCGCCGCGACCGCCGGCATGCGATAGCCGGAGAGATAGGCTTCCCAGATGTGACGGTCGTCACAGCTCGGCTGTTGGTCGGACATCGCGCGCTCCTGCATGCACGCAGTGAGGCTGCCAACCGCGCGCGAAAAACGCTAGCTCA
>DATIZS010000382.1:0-9752 GCA_035516955.1 Rhizomicrobium sp. | reverse complement strand
CGATCGCTTCGGCGATGTGGGTCACCGCGTCATTGATCGCTTCGCGCGTCGTGGCGCCGAGCGGCGAATTCCAGAACGCGTTGCTGCCGATCGAGATGTTCTGATAGTTCGTCGTCACGCCGACATTGGTGCTGGAGATCTCGCGCGACACTTTGAAGGTGGAAACCACCGCACTGGTGCGCGTATCCACGATGCGAAAATCGATCGCGACCTTGCCCGACGTCTTGCCGACCGCGAGCCCGCCCGAGAGCAACCCGCTCGTTCCGCCCACGCTGACCCCGCCGCCCTTGTCGGCCGTGCCGAATTCGGTGACGGAACCGACGATGAGATATTGCGCGGGAATGATCTTGCCGGGCTGCGGCGCATCCGATCCTCCCGACACGCCATGGGCGGCCATTTGCTGTTCGTTCAGCACCTGGGAGAGCGCATCGCGCTCCACCACGATGAACTTGCCGGATTCCTGCAGCGCCGTGGTGAGCATCGCGGCGAGGCTGCCGCCAACATTCCAGCCCGCGCTCGGCGGCGACAATCCGCCGATCGTATCGATCTGGCCGACCGCGACGGAACGCTTGGGTCCCGGAATCGACGGAACTTCGGTCTGCAGGATCGGTTGTGCCGCGCTCTCGTCATTCGCCTCGGCTGCAATTGCGCAAGGGGCGCTCATAAGGGCGATCATTGCTGCGGCGAAAACCGCGCACAAAAAATGCGCCACACGAATGTTGGCCATGGTGCAGTTCTCCATTGTCAGTTGTGCCGGCCTCCCGAACCCCGCACGGTCTCCACCGCGTGCCTGGCCGACGGAATATCTTGCGTAGGCGCTCGCTCAGGTGTCAAGATGTTCCAATCGCAGGCGCTTGGGGTTGCCGCTCTTTCGCGAACGCACAATCCCACAAGGGCATGAGGATGCGCCCATCGCGCCCCCCAAGCGCTGTGATTTTCTACTTCCGGTCGAAACCGCAACGACGTTCGTGATGCCGTCGCGCAGACGCCGGCCCTGAGCGCACCGCACAACGCGTTTTTCGCAGAGCACCGTCCCTCCCGGACGCTACAGTCGCTTGTCTCTAGTGATGTAGCCGTGGACCCGATCCTCGAAGGGCGGGACGGGATGGTTGAAACACCGGACACCGGCCGTGACGACGCCAAGCCGCGTTCTGCGGGCATGAGTCTTTCTGCGCCCGAGGCGCGGGCGTGGTTCGCGCGCGAAGTGCTGCCGCTGGAGACGATCTTGATTCAGTTCCTGCGCCGCAACTGGCGCGATCGAAGCGAAATCGAGGACCTGCTGCAGGAGGTCTATGCGCGCGTGTTCGAGGCCGCGCGCGCCGAGGCGCCCGCGGCGCCCAAGGCGTTCGTTTTCGCGACCGCGCGCAATCTTTTGATCAACCGCGTGCGCCAGCAGCAGATCGTGGCCATCGAATCGGTCGCCGATCTGGAGAAGCTGGGCGTGGCGCAGGACGCGCCCGGACCCGAGCGCAGCGTGGCGGCGCGCGAGGAACTGCGCCTCCTGCAATCGGCGCTCGACAGGCTTGCGCCGCGCTGCCGCGAAGCGCTGGTCCTGCGCCGCGTCGAAGGGCTTTCGCGCCGCGAAATCGCAGGCCGCATGGGAATCGGCGAAGGCACGGTGAAGGATTATCTGGCGCTCGCCGTCAATGCGCTCTCCGACATGCTCTACCGCGAAACGCCCGATCTCGGGAGGGGCAGGTGAGCGATCCGCGGCGCACGAACGAATTCGGCGATGCGGCGGGCATCAAGGCGCGCGCGGCCGATTGGCTGATGGAGCGCGGCCTTTCGGAGAACTGGCGCGAGGAGGATCAGGCGAGGCTCGATGCCTGGCTCGCGCAATCGCCGGCGCATGAAGTGGCGTTCGCGCGCATGGAGGCGACCTGGGAGCGCACCGAGCGGCTCGCCGCCCTCAACGCCGCGTTGCCGGAGGTTCGCGCGGCGGAGCGCCGCCTGCCGTTGCTGCTCATGAAATTCGCGGCCGCCATGATGCTCGTCGTGGGCATCGGTGCGGCCGTCGCGTGGCTTGTTCTGGAGCCCCGCGATCGCACCTTCTCGACGCCGGTCGGCGGCCACGAGATGGTGAATTTCGCCGACGGTTCCAGCGTCGAGCTCAATACCGATACGCTCGTGCGCGCACGCATGACGACGGAGGAGCGCATCGTCTGGCTCGATCGCGGCGAAGCCTTCTTCCGCGTCAAGCACGATCCGATGCATCCCTTCATCGTGGTGGCGGGAAATCATCGCGTCACCGATCTGGGCACGCAATTCGTCGTGCGTCACGATGCAAGGCGCATGCAGGTCGCCGTCATCCAGGGCCGCGTCTGGCTCGAAGGGGCGGAGAGGGAGAAGTCGGAACATTCCACGCTGCTCACGCCCGGCGATGTCGCGACCGCGACCGCGAAAAGCGTTTCCGTCGCCAGGCGTTCGTCGAAGGCGCTTGCCGAATCGCTGTCGTGGCGGCGCGGCGTGCTCGTCTTCAATCACACGACGCTGGCCGAGGCCGCGGCCCAGTTCAACCGCTACAACCGCAAGCAGATTCTGATCGCCGATCCGCAAGCCGCCGCGCGCACCATCGGCGGCACGTTTCCGACCGGCGATGTGGAGGATTTCACGCGCCTGGCCGAGGCCGTTCTCGGCCTGCATGTGACGGCGCGTGGGGACACGATCGTGATTTCGCGCTGAGGCGCGCAAAGCAAGGCCGCTTGAGGCCAGGGGGGAGACATGCTGAAGAGGTTTTGGCCGGTTCTCGCGGGAAGTGCCTCGGCGCTGGCGTTCACCGCGGCGGCGCATGCGGAGAATTTCGATATTCCCGGCGGCGATCTGCAGACCGCGCTCAACGCCTATGCCAAACAGACGAGCGTCGCGCTGATCTATCCGGATGATGAAGTGCGCACCGCCCACACCGGCGGCGCGCATGGCGACCTCTCGCCTTACGATGCGCTCGCGCATCTGCTGAAAGGCACCGGTTTCACGACGCAGCGCACGCCCTCGGGCGCCATCGGCATCGTGCGCGATTTGGCGCCCGCCCGTCAGACCTCGGACCGCCTGCAGAAGGCCGAACCGCTGCGCTTGGCCGCTGCGGCGGAGTCGGCGGTCGAAACCGTCGTCGTCACGTCGTCGAAGATCAAGGGCGATATTCAAACGGTCCCGATCGCCATCACCGCTCTGTCGCAGGAACAGCTCACCTCGCGCCAGATCGCCGGTGGCCCGGACCTCGTGAAAGAAGTGCCGAACCTCACCTTCACCAAGACGAACTTCACCGGCTATTCCATCCAGATTCGCGGTATCGGCACCCAGGCGATTTCGGTCACGACCGATCCCGCTGTCGCAGTCGCGTTCAACGATATTCCCTTCATCCGCAATCATTTCTTCGAGCAGGAATTCTATGATGTCAGCCAGGTCGAAGTTGTGCGTGGTCCGCAAGGCACGCTGTATGGGCGCAATGCGACAGCGGGTGTGGTGAACGTCATTTCCGCCAAGCCGACAAACCAGTTCGAAGCGATGTTTTCCGCCGATTGGGGGAACTATCACAATCGCCGCTATGAAGGCATGGTCAATATCCCGATCACGGATGACCGGCTCGATCTTCGCGTCGCCGGCGAATGGACCAAGCGCGACGGATATACCTATGACGAAACCACCGGCAAACAGGTCGATGGGCGCGATTTGTGGTCGAGCCGTGTGACGATCGGCTGGAAACCGTTCGCAAACGTCCAAACCTATCTTGTCTGGGAACATTTCCAGGAAGACGATGATCGTGTCCGCTCCGCGAAACAGCTCTGCAAAAAGGATGCGGGTCCGACTTCGGTCGATGGCTTCAACCTGCTGACGATGCCGAATACGGGCGACATCAATCCGCCGGGACTCGACACCGCCTTCGCGCGCTCGTGGCTCAGTCAGGGCTGCCTGCCAACCTCGCTTTATTCATCGAGCGCCTTCGAAACACCGAATGGGCAAACCATCCCCTTCGTCGCGGCGGGCGAATTCGTTTTCTTTGGAGCATCGAGCACTCAGCACATACTGGAACCAATCGATCCTTATCTGGATCAAACGCAATCGACGAACCTGCGTCACATTCAATCGGCCATTGAACCGGCATATAGGGCGAAGAACGACACGCTGGAGTTCAATGCCGATTACGCCGTAACACCACAACTCACGATCACCTCCCAGACCGGATATAACAGCGATTTCCTCTATTCGACGGAAGATTTCAATCGCTTCGATACCGCACCGGGCCTGTTCGGCGAAGGTTTCGGCAGCCTCGACCAACAGCCCATACCGACCGTGAACGGCGTCTATTGCGATCCGCAACTCGGCTGCTCCAGCGCCATGGTGGGCGAAGATTTGTCGCGGGAGCATGCATGGCAATTCTCGCAGGAAGTGAGGCTGGCTTCCAATTTCAGCGGACCGCTCAATTTCAGCGCTGGCGCCAATTTCATGCATTATCAAACGCTGGAAGATTACTTCGTCTTCTTCAACCTGATCTCGGCGACGGAGCAGGATATCAATGGCGGCGGGCCTGGGCCAGCGGGATATACGCTGTGTAACCCGTCGGGTATTATCATTCAGCCGCTGCCGTTTTATTACACGTATAATGGCATCAAGGGTGAACTGCCTTCAAATTTCGCGTGTTTGCAGGGCATTTATCCGAACGGCACATATATCGATCCCAATCCCCTTGGCGCCATCAACGGCTTGGGCCACAATTATTTCCGCAGCAAGAATCCTTACCGCCTCAATTCCTATGCCGGTTTCGGCGAAGCCTATTATCAGCTTGCGCCGGATTTGAAACTCACGGGCGGTTTGCGCTGGACGGAAGACAAAAAACTGTTCTGGGATTTTCCCAGTCAGGTATTCCTGCTGGGCGGCGGCGATCCGCTTTCGGGCGTTGTCGCTCAGGAATGGAAGGAATGGACCGGCCGGTTTGTCGCCAATTGGACGCCGAAGCTCGATTTCACCGATCAGACGATGGTCTATGCATCGTATTCGCGCGGCTACAAGGGCGGCGGCGCCAATCCTCCACCGCCGGCTGCGGACTCGTTGAGCGCTGGTTCCTTCATCACGCATCCCGCGACGTTCGCCCCCGAATTCGTCAATGCTTACGAACTGGGAACCAAGAACTCGTTGATGGACGGCGCAATGACGCTGAACGGCGACGTGTTCTATTACGATTATAAGGGCTATCAGATTTCGCAGATCGTGGATCGCACATCGATCAATCTTAATTTCGACGCCAAGGTCAAAGGTGCGGAACTCGAGGCGAGTTATGAACCGATTCCCGGTCTGAAATTCAATTTTTCGGGCGGCTATGAAGATACGCGTGTCAACAACGGCCAATCTGCCATCGATCTGATAGACCGCACGGCAGGCCAGCCAGGCTGGATTGTGGTCAAGCCATTCGTGACGGATACATCGAACTGCATCGTGCCGTCCGAAGTAGTGCGGTTGATCCTTCAGACGGAGTCCTACGCGGACGTTTTCCAGGATGGATTGATCGCCGCGTGCGATCGCGCCTACAATACGGCAAATTTCGCGAGCGATCCTTTCATCTCATATGGCACCGTCGATTACGACGCCTTCGCCGCCGGTGGGTTCGATCCCACCAAGGCGCCCAATGGCGGCGCAGGATTCGCGAAGAATCTAGGCGGAAACGAGCTTCCCAATGCGCCGCATTTCACCACGTCGTTGTCGGCGGATTATACGTTGCCGGTTTCCGAAGATTGGGCGGCCACGCTGCACAGCGATTTCTACTGGCAATCGCAGAGCTTCGCGCGAATCTTCAACGACCGGCCTTATGACAAGCTGCGTGGCTATTCGAACGTCAACCTCGCACTGATCCTGACCAGCGCCGATGGCTGGCAAGTCATGGGGTATCTGAAGAACGTCTTCGATACGACGGCGATCACGGGCGCGTTCCTGAATTCGGACGATACAGCGCTCACGACCAACATATTCGTGACCGATCCGCGCCTGTTCGGCGTGCGCGTCACGAAGAACTGGTGAGGGGGAGACACCAATGAGCGAACTGATCCAAAAGCACGACAACCGCGCCACCATTCGCTGGAAATTGCTGACGGGTGCTTCTGCGCTTGCGCTGACCGCCTATGCTGCTTCCGTGACAATTGCGAACGCGAGTGATACTGACCGTCCGGTGATCTGGCTGGAAGCCGGCGGGGAATTCACGCAGCTTCTGAACAGCGAGGAACCCTATCTCCCGCCGTTTGTCGAAGGAACGCGGCTGCCCTTCATCACCCAATCGCCCGACGGCATCGAAAAGAATTCACGGCACAGCCTGGATACCGACGCACAAATCTCGTTTCAGCCCAAGGGCAGCGATTGGATCTTCTCGGCGCGAATTCAGTATGGAAGAACCGCCAAAAAGAAAGCGCTGAGCGAGCGCACGGCATATCCGTCCACCTCGTACTACTTCTTTCGCTATGAGGCCTATCAGAATATTTTGGTTCAAAACACCGAAACCCACGCGATAGTGGATTTCACCGCGGGCAAGGATATCGGGCTCGGCATGTTTGGAAGCGGGGTAAGCTCGGTCGCCAGCATTGGCGTGCGCTATGCCCATCTCGGCTCGAAGAGCAAGATCGGAATCCAGTATCAGCCGACGAACGCCGTTTACACCTACCACAGATTCTATGGCTCCCTCGCAGCGAAGCGGGATTTCACCGGCGTTGGGCCTTCGATTTCATGGGATGCATCTGCCACCATAGCAGGCAATTCGTCCGATAGTTCGATATCGCTGGATTGGGGCGTGAACGGCGCGGTTCTGTTCGGGCGCCAGCGCGCGAATATCCATCACCAGACAACAAATCTCGCCGTGGGTTATCCCGAAGGTTCCAATCGTCATCCGGTTTACGAGCACCCCGCATCGCCGAGCCGGGACAAACAGATCGTTGTCCCCAACCTCGGCGCGTTCGCGGGCGTGTCGTGGCGGTATGCGGCGGCGAAAGTCACGCTCGGCTATCGCGCCGATTATTTCTTCGGCGTGCTCGATGGTGGCATCGATACCGCGAAGAAGGAAGACCGCGCCTTCTATGGGCCCTTTGCTTCGGTCAGCATCGGGATCGGCGATTAGCCTCGCCTAGCCGCGCTCGCAGCAACAAGGCGGTGGAAACATTCCACCGCCTTTCTTTTTCCCGGCAAATCCTCTCGCTTTCGCCGCAGCTTGGCCTCTTGCGCTGCAGCGCAAAATTCTTCTCCCGGGTGCCGAAGTCCCGGCCTGCCCGTTCGTCGGAACAGGTGAAGGCCTATAGTGAACCCGAACGGCAGGCGTTTTGGGGAATGCCGAAAAAATTCGAGAGCGACAGCGCGGACGCGCGTCCTTCGGGCGCGAGCATGAACGCGTTTGAGCTGAAGGCATGGTTCGTCCGCGAGGTTCTGCCGCTGGAGGCGGCGCTGATGCAGTATTTGCAACACAATTGGCGCAACAAAAGCGACATCGCCGACCTCAGGCAGGATGTCTATTTGCGCGTCTGCGAGGCGGCGCTGAAGGAAACGCCGCTGCAAACCAGGCAATTCCTCTTCGCCACCGCGCGCAATCTGCTGATCGATCGGGTGCGCCGCGAACAGGTGATTCCGATCGAGGCGGTGTCCGATCTCGATGCGCTCGATGTCGCCATCGATGCGCCGGGCCCCGAACGCATCGTCGCCGCGCGCGATGAATTGCGCCTGTTGCAGGCCGCGCTCGACAAGCTCGCGCCGCGCTGCCGCGAGGCCATCGTCATGGGCCGCATCGAAGGGCTCTCGGGCCGCGAAATCGCCGCGCGCATGGGCGTGGGCGAGCCGACCGTCTCCGAACATCTCGCCAAGGGCATGCGCGCGCTTGCCGATATTCTTTATGGAGATCCGGCAGATCTCAGGAGGCGCCCGTGAGCGAGCCCGGGCTTGACGCCGCGCCAGGCGCCGCCGACATCGAAGCGGCCGCCTCCGTTTGGCTGCAGCGGCGGAATTTCTGGGACTGGTCGAAGGAGGATCAGGCCGGTCTCGATGCCTGGCTTTCGCAATCCATGGCGCATCAGCTTGCCTATTGGCGGCTCGAAGCGGCGTGGAACCGCACGGAGCGTCTCGAGGCGTTGCGCTCTGCGGGATCGGAGACACCGCCACAGCGCAAAACCTGGTCCGCGCCGCTGAAGATCGCGGCCGCGCTCGGAATTTCCGCGGTGATCGGCGTTACGGCCGCGTATTACATCATGAAACCGCGCGATCGCGTTTTCACGACACCCGTCGGCGGACGCGAGATCGTGAGCTTCGCCGACGGCACGAAAATAGAACTCAATACCGACACCGTCTTGCGCGCGCGCATGACGACGGAGCGGCGCACGATCTGGCTCGAAAAGGGCGAAGCCTATTTCCAGGTCACGCACGATGCGAAGCATCCTTTCGTCGTGTTCGCGGGCGATCATCGCATCACCGATCTGGGAACGAAGTTCCTGGTGCGCCGCGATCCGGGCCGCCTGGAAGTGGCGCTGATGGAAGGCCGCGTGCGTTTCGGCGCGGTGGACGCTTCGCCCAAATCGAAATCCGCACTGCTCGTGCCCGGCGACATGGTCACGGCCACGGCCAGCACCATGTTTGTCACGCATAGATCGAAGCCTGCGCTCGCCCGCGAGCTCGGCTGGGAGCATGGCATGCTCGTCTTCGACAACATGACGCTGGCCGACGCGGCGAACGAGTTCAACCGCTACAACCGGCAGAAGCTCGTCATCGCCGATCCGGCGGTTGCGCGGCTGACGATCGTCGGCACGTTTCACACCACCGACGTCAAAGCGTTCATCGACGTGGCCGAGGACGTCTTCCGGCTGCATGTGGAAACAAACGGAAACGAGATCGTGATCTCGCGCTAGGCGCGCACAAATCAAATGCGGTCCGCCGCAATCGGGGGGAAGATGAAGATGTTTCGCATCCTGAAATCCGCGGCTCTGGCGGGCGCGAGCCTGGTCGTTCTTGCCGGCGGCGCGTGGGCGGCCGAATTCAATATTCCGGGCGGCGATCTCAAGAACGCGCTCGATGCCTATTCGGTGCAGACGGGTGTCTCGCTGATCGTGTCGGGCGATGTCGTGCGCGGCGTGCGCACGCGCGGCGCGCAAGGCGAACTGACGGCCGATGCGGCGCTCTCTCGGATTCTGGCAGGCACCGGGCTTGTGATGCATCGCCACCCATCCGGCGCAATCGCCGTCGTGCACGAGGCGCCGCAACCCTCCGCACCGCGCAATATCGAAATCGCCGATGCGGCGCCGGCGCATGCGGCCGCAAGCGTGGAAACGGTCGTGGTCACGTCGTCGAAGATCAAGGGCGATATCCAGACCGTTCCGATCGCGATCACGGCGCTGAGCCAGGAACAGTTGACTTCGCGGCAGATCGCGGGCGGCCCGGATCTGGTGAAGGAAGTGCCGAACCTCACCTTCACGAAAACGAATTTCAGCGGTTATTCGATTACCATTCGCGGCATCGGCACGCAGGCGATTTCGGTGACGACCGATCCGGCGGTCGCGGTGGCGTTCAACGACACGCCGTTCATCCGCAATCATTTCTTCGAACAGGAATTCTTCGACGTGGGGCAGGTTGAAGTCCTGCGCGGGCCACAGGGCACGCTTTATGGCCGTAACGCGACCGCCGGCGTGGTGAACGTCGTCTCGGCCAAACCGACCGATCAGTTCGAAGCCATGCTTTCGGCCGACTGGGGCAACTACTCCAATCGCCGCTATGAAGGCATGATCAATTTGCCCATCGTCGGCGAT
>DATIZS010000381.1:0-6814 GCA_035516955.1 Rhizomicrobium sp. | reverse complement strand
TGGGTCGTGCATGCGCCCAGACGCGTGCTCGATCAGGATTTGTCGGCGCAGCCGGCCCGCGCGAGCCTTCTCTTCAGCCGCGAGGCGCTCGACGCCTATGGCATCCACGAACTGGCGGTGCTGGAGGACGTGCTCCGGCGCGACGATCTGGTGACGATGTACGAAGTCGCCAGGCGAATCCGCGCCAAGATCGGCATGAGCGACGACAAGACGCCCGATGCGCAGTTCCTCGCCGCCTATTACACGGCGTTGCGCGGGCGGCTGGAGAACAGGCTGCTCTTCGGCCGGCGCAAGCGCGACAAATTCGACAAGGGCTGATCAGTCGAAAACGGATGCGAGCTGCTGCGGGCCCACGCCTTCCTTCGAGGCGCGAAGCTCGTAATACAGACACGCGAAACCCGTCGCCGCGATCACCGCGACAGCCATGCGATAGACGAGATCGAAGACCAGATAGGCCACGGACACGCCGGAGAGACTGGAACCCAGCGCCGCGACGCCGAAAAGCGGCCGGGCCATCATGCTCACGGCGAACACGCCGATATAGAACACGATCAGCAGCCCGAAGATCGACCAGCGATGGCCGCGCGTCAGATCGCCCGAACGGCCGAGCGCGTCGAAGACGCCCGTCCGCTCGGTCACCAGAACCGGAATTCCGACCGACCAGACGGTCATCAGGATCAGGCCCGGCACGATCAAAAGCACGAAGCCGAGCCCCACGCCGAGCGTCGAGACGATGGCGAAGCCGACGAGCGGGAAGAAGAGCCTGAGGCCCGTCGAAAGCATCTCGCCGACGCTGGCGCGCTCGCCGTTGAGATCCTTGATCGTGCCGTGCACCAGCGAGGCCTGCAGCACCATGGAGAACAGGACCGCGGCCACGTAAACCGCCGCCATAGTGAGCCAGAACGAGCCCGATTGCGTGGCAAACGTGACACCGCCGCGCGCGGTCGTGAGGATGCCGAAGAAATAGTTCAGGAGCTCCACCGGCAGCACGGCCAGGAACGACAGGACCAGGAACGGCACCGCATTCTGCCCGATCACGGCGAAGGTGCGGCTGACCACGCGGCCAATCGAGAATTGGCTGTCCGCCACTGCCGCCATCGCCATGGTGACCCCCCATGAATGCCCGTGAAGAAAGATACAGAAATTTCACTGGGGCGGAAGCCTTTTGTCCGGGGATGCGCGGTTCTTTATTTGCGGGAGGCGTTCGTATCTCTATGACACGCGGCTAATCGGTCTCGGCGGGACCCGACAGCACCACCAGTCCCGAATCGAGCCTGCACAGATCGGTCTCCAGGCGCTGGGCCTCGTCATGCATTCCGATCCATTTCAGCTTGCGGATTTTCTTGACCAGTTCGCGCGCGCGGCGCTCTTCCGGCGATATGCGGGGCCTGTCCGGCAATTGGGTATTGAGTTCCATGATCGCTCTTCCTGTCTCCCCGTTGTGCGGATGGCGTTACGGCGCTGCGTTGGCGGCGCTCACTTCGCGGGAACGGCGGTCATACACCCCAAACCAGTGAACCTTCTCGCATTGGCCCCAACGCATGGGCGCCGAAAGCGATCCGGAATTCGGAAGTAACATCGTCATCGCAGCGCACCGTCGCCCGTTTCCACGCGACGATGATCGGATGGCGCGGGTGCGCGGGTCCTTGAGGCGGATCAAGAGGCGCGTCACGCGGCCCCCCGGAGCGGCAATCCGCGCGGCCATGGTGCAAACGCTGTAAGCTTGGGCTAGATTGCCGCGCGTTTCGCGGTAATCCGGCCCGAATTGCCCATGATCCGAATGGAATGTGACCAGTGCTTGTCCTGATCGATAATTACGACAGCTTCACGTACAACCTCGTCCATTTTCTGGGCGAGCTGGGCGCGGAGACGCGCGTCTTCCGCAACGACGAAATCGCGCCCGCCGATGTGCTGGCGATGAAGCCCGAGGCCATCGTGCTCTCGCCGGGTCCGTGCACGCCCAACGAAGCGGGCATCTGCCTCGATCTGATCGCGCAAGCCAAAGGAAGCGTGCCGATCCTGGGCGTGTGTCTTGGCCATCAGGCGATCGGCCAGGTTTATGGCGGGCGCGTGGTGCGCGCGCCCGAGCCGATGCACGGCAAGCTTTCCACCGTGCATCACACCGGCAAAAGCGTGTTCCGCGGGCTGAACAACGATTTCAAGGCGACGCGCTACCATTCGCTCACGATCGCGCGCGAGAGCGTGCCCGCCGAGCTCGAAGTGACGGCCAGGAGCGATGACGGCGTCATCATGGGCGTGATGCACAAGAGCCATCCCGTGCATGGCGTGCAGTTCCATCCCGAAAGCATCGCCTCCGAGCAGGGCCACGCGCTGTTGCAGAATTTTCTGAACATCGCGAAAGCCCCCAAAGAATTGGCATGAGCGAATTCGTTTCCGTCTTGAAGCGTCTGTCGGAGGGACAAACGCTGAGCGAAGCCGACGCGCATGCGGCCTTCGGCGAGATCATGGCGGGCGCGATTGCGTCGGTGCGGATCGCGGCGTTCCTCACCGCTCTTGCCGTGCGCAAACCGACCGTGGCCGAGATCACCGGTGCCGCGCGCGCCATGCGCGGCACGATGCGCAAAGTGGATGCGCCGCCCGGTGCGATCGATGTCTGCGGAACCGGCGGCGATGGTCACAGCACATTGAATGTCTCAACCGCTGTCGCCTTCGTGGTCGCCGCCTGCGGCGTGGCGGTCGCCAAGCACGGCAATCGCAGCGCCTCCTCGCTGACCGGCGCGGCCGATGTGCTCGAAGTCCTCGGCGTGCCGGTGAAGCTCGAAGCCGATGCGGCATCCAGGGCGTTGCACGAAAACAATTTCGCATTCCTCTTCGCGCAGCTCTATCACCCGGCGATGAAACATGTGGGCCCGGTGCGCGCCGAACTCGGCTTCCGCACGATCTTCAATATCCTGGGCCCCATCTGCAATCCGGCCGGCGTCACGCGGCAATTGATCGGCGTGTTTTCGCCCGAATGGATCGAACCGATGGCGAATGTGCTGGCAGCGCTCGGCACCGGAAAAGCGCTTGTCGTGCATGGCGCCGACGGTCTCGACGAAATCTCGCTCTCGGGGCCGACGCACGCCGCCATTCTGGAAAACGGAAAAGTCTCACGCCACACCATCACGCCCGAGGAAGCGGGGCTTTCGCGGGCACCCCTTTCCGCCATCAAGGGCGGCGATGCGGCGGAAAACGCGGCCGCCATCCGCGCATTGTTCGACGGCAAGAAGAGTGCCTTCCGCGACATTGTGCTGCTGAACGCGGCTGCCGCATTGATGGTCGCGGACAAAGCGAAGGATATGAAATCGGGCGTCGCCCTCGCCGCCTCGGCCATCGATTCCGGCAAGGCGAAAGAAACGCTGGCGCGAGCGGCGCAATGACCATCCTCGACGACATCGCCAGATACAAGCGCGAGGAAATCGCCGCCGCGAAAAAGCGCGTGCCGCAATCGGAGATCGAGGCGCGCGCCAAAGCGGCGCCACCGTTGCGCGCATTCCGTGACGCACTGATAAAGAAGCGTGACACCGGTGCTTATGGATTGATCGCGGAGATCAAGAAAGCGAGCCCGTCCAAAGGCCTCATCCGCGCCGATTTCGATCCGCCTTCGCTGGCGAAAGCCTATGAACATGGGGGTGCTGCGGCACTTTCCGTTTTGACCGACAGGCCGAGCTTTCACGGCGCGCCCGAATTCCTCACGCAGGCGCGCGAAGCGAGCGCCCTTCCCGCCCTCAGAAAAGATTTCATGTTCGAGCCCTATCAGGTGGCCGAAGCGCGCGCGCTCGGCGCCGATTGCATCCTCGTCATCATGGCGAGCGTATCCGATGCGGAGGCCCGCGCGCTGATGGACGAAGCCCGCCGCTGGAACATGGACACGCTGGTCGAAGTCCATGATGACGCCGAACTCGACCGCGCATTGGCGCTGGGCGCGGATTTCGTCGGCATCAACAACCGCGATCTCAGAACCTTCGTCACCGATTTCGCCACGACGCTCAGGCTCGCGCCGCGCATTCCCTCCGGCGTTCTGGTGGTGGCGGAAAGCGGGCTCAACACACGCGCCGATCTCAAGCGGCTGGCCGATGCCGGCGTCACCACCTTCCTGATCGGCGAAAGCCTGATGCGCGAGGCGGATGTCGCGGCGGCGACGAAGGCGCTTTTGGGGTAATATCCCACCCATGAGCAAGCTCACCCATCTCGACGAAACCGGCGCGGCGCGCATGGTCGATGTTTCGGAAAAACAATCGACCGCGCGCGAAGCGAGCGCCGAAGCGATCATCGTGCTTTCCGAAGATGCCTTCGAGGCCGCCATCTCCGGCGAAGGGCCGAAGGGCGACGTGCTGGCGGCGGCGCGCATCGCCGGCATCATGGCGGCGAAGAAAACGAGCGAGCTCATTCCGCTCTGCCACCAGATCCCGCTCGCCAAAGCATCGATCGAATTCGTGCCGCTGGCGGAGCGTAACGCGCTGCAAATCATCGCCCATGCCAAGACGCAGGCACAGACCGGCGTGGAGATGGAGGCGCTGACGGCAGCCAGCATCGCGGCACTCACCGTCTACGACATGGTGAAAGCCATCGACAAATCGGCGGTGATCGAGGGCGTGCGTTTGCTCGCCAAATCCGGCGGCAAAAGCGGCGCCTATATCGCGCCGCACGCGCCGAAACCGATTGAAGAAACACCGGCACGAAAAGCAATCGCGCGTCCGAAGGCAAAACCCGTGGCATTGATGAGCGAGGTCGCGGCCCCCCGCCCCGACGGAAATGCCGCGCGCGAAGCCTTTCGCACATTCATGGCGTCGCATCGCTTGCGCGCCAGCGTCTGGGCCAAGGATGCGGGCGTTCCCGCCTCGCAGGTCTATGCCTATCTCACCGGCCGCTTGCGCGCGCTGCCGGACGATTCCGCGAAGAAACTCGCGCGCGCGGCGCGCGTGCGCGTGGAAGATTTGTTCCGATGATTTCGGTCGAAGAAGCGGTTGCGCACATCACATCGGCTTTTTCGCCCGTAGAATCCGAAACCATTGCCATCGCCGAAGCGCACGCGCGGGTGCTGGCTCGCGATGCCACCGCGAAATTCGATCAACCGCCCTTCCCCGTTTCCGCCATGGATGGTTATGCGGTGCACGGCAGCGACATAGATAAAGTGCCGAAAGAACTGCGCGTGATCGGCTCGGCGCCGGCGGGACACCCGTTCAAGGGCCGGATCGGCGCGGGCGAAACGGTGCGCATCTTCACCGGCGGCGTCGTGCCGGAAGGCGCCGACGCCATCGTCATTCAGGAAGACACCGAAGCGCGCGGCGATACCGTCATCGTCAAGGAAGCGCCGAAGCCAGGCAAACACATCCGCGCCGCCGGTCTCGATTTCCGCAAAGGCGATATTTTGGCGAAAGCGGGCAAGCGTCTCACCGCGCGCGACCTCTCGCTGATCGCGGCGGGCGATGTGGCGCATGTTTCGGTTCGGCGCAAACCGGTGATCGCGTTCGCCGCAACCGGCGACGAACTTTCCCTGCCCGGCGAACCGCGCAAGCCCGGCGGCATCGTCGCTTCATCCGTCTACGGATTATCTGCCCTGATCGAGAAATGGGGCGCCGAGGCAAAAGACCTCGGCATCGTGCCAGACACTGCCGAAGCGATTGCGGAGCTCGCGCACACGAAAGCCGATCTGCTCGTGACATTGGGCGGCGCGAGCGTCGGCGAGCACGATCTCGTCCAGCGCGCGCTGGGGCCGAAGGGCTTCACGCTCGATTTCTGGAAAATCGCCATGCGGCCGGGCAAGCCGCTGATCTTCGGGCGCGTCGGCGCGCTGCCGCTGCTCGGGTTGCCGGGCAATCCGGTTTCGACGCTGGTCTGCGCGGTGCTGTTCCTGCGCCCGGCAATCGCCGCGATGCTGGGAACCGATACCGCCGCCCCGCTTCTCTCCGCCCGCCTCGCCAGCGAGCTTCCCGCCAATGACAGCCGCCAGGATTATCTGCGCGCCAAACTCACACACGCATCGGGAGAATTGGTCGTCGAACCATTCGCCGTCCAGGATTCCTCGATGCTGAGCGTGATGGCCGCGGCCGATGCGCTGATCCTGCGCGCGCCTCATGCTCCGCCCGCCAAGGCCGGCGAGCGCGTTGAAATCCTGCCGCTCGACGCCATCTAAGGAAGACGCAACCGTTGAGACGTCCCGCCGGATGCGGGAGGGGGGATCCCCTCTCGTTTTTCGAGGTTCAATTCGCCCGGCCTTCTTTGCCCCAAAATATAGCGTGTTGACGGCGTACTAGAACTAAAGTAGAACGATTCTCCGTGTACCGGATTTGTTCGGCGATAGCGCCGGCCCGGGCCGCGGGGAGAGACGGAATGCTGACGCGCAAGCAATACGAGCTTCTGATGTTCATCCATGAACGGGTGCGCGAGACGGGTATTCCGCCCTCTTTCGACGAGATGAAGGATGCGCTCGACCTGAAGTCCAAATCGGGCATCCACCGCCTCATCACGGCGCTGGAGGAGCGCGGCTATCTGCGCCGCATGGAAAAGCGGGCGCGCGCGCTCGAGATCGTCAAGCTGCCGGAGAACATGGCCGATACCATCCGCCCGGCCACCAGCCGCAGCCAGGCCCAGCGCATGTCGCATCCGCCCAGCGGCCGGGGGCCGCGTGCCTCCGATACCAGAAGCGCGGGCGCGCCGAGGCGGGGAAGCGGCGGCGACGAGAACGCCGTACCGGTTCCGGTGCTGGGGCGCATCGCGGCCGGCACGCCCATCGAGGCCATCCAGCACAAGGTTTCCGAAATCCCGGTGCCGACGAGCATGCTGGCGCGCGGGGATCATTACGCGCTCGAAG
>DATIZS010000380.1:0-2866 GCA_035516955.1 Rhizomicrobium sp. | reverse complement strand
AGCGTGGCGCCGATTTCGGCGTCATCGTTGCCTGCCATGACGTGCCCGGCATCGCCGAAGCGTCCGATCCCCGCGTGACGTTCTTGGTTTCGCGCGCTCCAGTGCCAGCCACACTTGAGGCGCAAATGTACGACAAGCACGTCAAGCGGCGCATGATCGCCGCCGAATTACGCGAACGCGGCGGCGGTTATCTGATGGCAGTGGATGCCGATGATCTGGTGTCCAGCCGGCTCGCGTCTTTCGTGCGGCAGGACGCCAATCCATACGGTTACATTCTGCACGACGGTTATGAATTCGATTTCGCGCGCAAACGCGTGCGGCCAGCGCCGCGGTTCAACCGCTTTTGCGGCAGTTCCGGAATATTCCTTTTTTCCCCGGACGATTTGCCCAAATCATTCGATGACGCCGACCAGGCCGTCAGCGACCGGTTCGGCAATCACACGCAGTGGGCGCAGGCTGCCAAAGAGCTGGGGCGGCCGCTGGCGGCGTTTCCGTTTCGCGGCGCGATGTATGTCACCAACAACGGCGAAAACCATTCCGCGCAAGCGGGCAATGTCGGCTGGCGGCGCTCGCTGTTGCGCGCTTTCACACCCTCGCAGCCGTTGACGCAGGAACTGCGGGCGGAATTCGCGCTACGCGACTGACGGCTCAAGCTTGTAGACGCGAAAGAACAGCTCGAGATTGACCAGCGACCACAGCGCGCGCTCGTTGTTGGAGCGCCTGTCCATGTGGTCCTGCACCAGTTTTTGCAAAGCCTCGCGGTCGCAGATGCGCGCCGTGCGCGAGGCTTCGCTTTGCAGCATGTCTCGAACGAAATTGCGCTGCGCGCTGCGGAACCATTCGTTGAACGGTACGCGAAAACCCACCTTGCGCCGCGCCAGAATTTGCGCCGGCAGGAATTTTTCCGCGGCCTTGCGCAGCACGGTCTTGCCGCCGCGCCCTCCCGTCAGCAGCCCGTCCGAAAACCGCGCCGCCACGCGGGCAAGCTCCACGTCCATGAACGGCATGCGGCCCTCGATCGAACCCGCCATCATCATGCGATCGCCGCGCTCCAGCAGATTGTCGGGCAGCCACGACGCCTGGTCGAACAGCAGCGTGCGGCGAAGCGTGGACGAACTGTCCGACGCGAACGGCAGCGGATCGGGCGGCGCCTCGCCCTCAAATTTCCCGCCCGTCAGGGCATCGCGCTCGTCGCTTCCCATGCCGCCGAACCATAGGCGGAGCCTCGCATTTACGTCGCGCTCGGCGGCCGCATTCAGGGCGATCCTCGCGCGCCGCCCGCGGTAAGGAAGCGCCGCCGCAATCCGCTTGACCGCGCGGTCGAACAGGCGCGGAGTGAGCCGCTGGTAAAGCCCGATCCAGCGTTCGGCGCGGTGCTTCGGGTATCCGCCCAGCATTTCGTCGGCGCCTTCGCCGGTCAGCACCATCTTCACCGTGCGCGCCGCCATCTTGGACAGCAGCAGAATGGGAATGTCGGACGCCTCCGTCACCGGCGCGCCGCGGCGCAACGCCGCTTCCTCCCAATTGTCCATGAAGGATTCCGGATCGATGATGAGCTCCGCGTGATCGGTGCCGAAATGCGAAGCGACCAGCCGCGCCGGCTCAAGCTCGGAATACTCTTTTTCCGCGAAGCCGACGGAAAACGTTTTCACCGGCGCGTTCGCGCGGCGCGTCATGGCGCCGACCACCGATGATGAATCCAGTCCGCCGGACAGATACGCGCCGTAAGGCGCATCGCTCCGCATGCGAATGCGCACCGCTTCATCGAACACCTCGCCCAGCATGCGCGCGGCTTCCTCCATGTCGCGGACATCGGGCTCGCCATTGGCAACCGGCGGCGTGAAATAGCGCGTGGTGGTCAGGGCGCCTTTTTCCCAGACCGCGAAACATCCCGGCGGCACTTTGCGCACGCCGCGAAAAAACGTCAGCGGCCCAGGCACATAGCGGTTCAGGAAATAATGCGGCAGCGCTCTCTCGTCGAGCGCGCGCGAAAATCCGGGAAAGTGCAAAACCGGTTCGATCTCGGAAGAAAAAATCAGAACGCCGTCGGGCTCGGCTAGGAACAGCGGCTTCTTCCCGAACGCATCGCGCGCCAGCAGCAGCCGCTCGCGCGCCAAATCCCACAACGCGAATCCGAACATGCCGCGAAATTTCGCCACCGCATCGGTTCCCCATTCGCGGTAAGCCTCGACCACCACCTCGGTATCGGAATGCGTGCGGAAGGAATGGCCGCGCGCGACCAACTCGTCGCGCAGCTCGATGTAATTGTAGATCTCGCCGTTGAAGGTGAGCGTGATGGTTTCGTCCGCGCTCCACATCGGCTGCGCGCCGCCGCCGATGTCGATGATGGAAAGCCGCCGGTTGCCCAGCGCGATCTGGTGGCGGCCATCGCGCGTGTCCGCCATCCAGTAGCCCGATCCGTCCGGCCCGCGATGGGCGATGCGATCGGTCAGCCGCGCCAGCGTCTCGCGTTCGCCGCGCTTTGTGCCGCGCGCGAGCCAGCCGAAAATCCCGCACATAGCCGGTTCCCCACCCCTGAGGCCCCTATTTTGCCCCAGTTCATCGCGGAATTCAGCTTTTGCGCACGCGCGTTCTGATGTTATAGGCCCCGCCTTCCGGCGAAGTCCGGGCGCATAGCTCAGTGGTAGAGCAGCTGACTCTTAATCAGCGGGTCCAAGGTTCGAATCCTTGTGCGCCCACGCTCTAGTCTTGCTCTCGTGCTTTGCTCGCGACAACGCCTCGGATTATCGCGTGTTCGCGGTCGCTTTAGGCCGATCGCGATAGCAAACTGGGCACGAGAGACCCATCTCCCAGAAATTTTTTGCGCCTTTTTCCCGCCGATCTCTGACTCCAGAGTAGGCCGGCT
>DATIZS010000379.1:0-4382 GCA_035516955.1 Rhizomicrobium sp. | reverse complement strand
GCTGCGCCCATCGATCAGCACGAGCATCTTGTTGTTGGTGTTGGCCGTGCCGCCGAAGCCGCGCGCCGAAATCGCATAGCTCACCGCGTCGAGCTGCGCCACGTCGAGATTGGGCGCAAGGCGCAACACTTCGGGCAAGCTGTGCGCGCCCGAGCGCATGATGTCGTCGGCGGTGATGACGTAAACCGATGCCGGCGCCTGGCCGACCGCGACCGGGCGGCGCAAGACCGACGTCACCGTCAGATTGGAAAGCTGCTCGATCGAAAGCTGGCCCAGGCTTGCAAGCGTGGGTTGTTCGTATTGTGCAAAACCCGGCTTCGGCCAGAGCGCCAGCACCAACCCACGCGCCAGCCCGGCTCTTGAACCGATCGCCGCGGTTGCCGACATGACCCCCCCCCCGATCCCCAAGCCCCCCAAGCCCTTCGACGGGCGAGCGCGAAAACGCCCGGGCCCGGCAATGGTTCCACCGTCAACCAACATTTATTGGAACGGATATGACAATTCCCGCGTTATGCTGCGAGCCGCTTTGTGCCGGAGTTCCGTGGAAAAGCGTTGCGAGGCGGGAATTCCGGGCAATAGGGGGCGTGCCCTGCTCAACGACAGCTATGGGACGCGCAAGCGCGGGCGTGGGGTGCAGCCTCGGCGCGGCAGCCGCCTGGAGGTTGTCCTTGCGTTGGCCGCACTCGTGCTCAGCGCATCCGCGCACGCCGCCGAGTGGGACACGCTCGAATACGCGGTGAAGGCCACATTCGTGTACAAATTCGCGCCCTTCGTGACCTGGCCGGCCGATGTGCGCAAGGACGGCGCATTTCCCATCTGCGCGAGCGGCAGCGATCGCGTGGCGCCGCTCATTCCGGCCGCGGTGCGCGGGCAAGAGGTCGACGGCGGCCCGATCAATGTGCGGCAAATAAAATCGCCCGACGAGATCCAGGGCTGCGCCATCCTCTACATCGCCGCGCCCGATTCCTCGAACGCGCGCGATCTTCTCGCCGCCACGCGCGGCAAGCCGATCCTCACCATCACCGACGCCGGCGGCGACGCGCACGGCATCATCGATTTTCGCGTCGTGGACGGACATGTGCGTTTCGACATCGACGAGAATCTGGCGGCGGAGGGCGGCCTGACCATCAGCTCCAAATTGCTGAGCCTCGCAAGCGCCGTGGACGAGAGGCCGCAGCGATGATCCCGGAGCGCATGAAATTCTGGCGCTACAGGCGCACGGTTCCGTGGCTCGCCCTTGCCGGCATGATCGGGCTCGTGCTGGCCGGTTTCAGCATGGCCGTCTATGAAGAGCATCTCTATCAGGAACAGCGCGTGCGCGAAGTCAGCAGCCAGGCCGAGATCCTCGCCGCCAGCATGAGCGCGGCGCTCGCCTTCAACGACAAGAAGGCCGCCGAGGAATATGTCAATCCGATGCGCGTCAATCTCGATCTCGAAGCCGTCGGCGCCTATACGCGCGACGGGGCGATGGTTGCCGGTTTCGCGCGCACCGGCGCATTGCCCGCGCGCGTCAGCGCCAACGACATCTACGATCAGGAGGGCCGGCTGATCGTCACCGTGCCCGTCACGCAGGACAACACGCGCATCGGCACGGTCTATATGCGCGCCATCGCCGAGCCGGTGCGCACGCGCACCATTCGCTACGGGATTCTCGCGCTGCTCGTGGTCATGGCGGTGCTCATGCTGGGCGTGCTGGGCCATTCGCAGGTGACGCTGGCCAATGCGAACCGGGCGCTGGGAGATCAGGCGCGCGAACTGGCCGACGCCAATGCGCGGCTCCAGGCCGAAATGACCGAGCGCGAACGCGTCGAAGAAGCGCTGCGCCAAAGCCAGAAGATGGAGGCGGTCGGCCAGCTCTCCGGCGGCATCGCGCACGACTTCAACAATCTGCTGATGATCATCAAGGGCAATCTTCATTTCCTGCGCCGCAAGAAGGACCCGGTCGCCGCGGCCCACCACATCGATGCCGCCATCGAAGGCACCAATCGCGCCGCGGCGCTGACCCAGCGCATCCTCGCCTTCTCGCGCAAGCAATCGCTGTCGCCCGTCGATCTCGACATCAACGCGCTGATCGGCGGCATGACCGCGCTCATCAAGAATTCCGCCGGCGAGAACATCGAGATCGTGGAGGATCTTCACGCGACCTGGCCGGTGACCTGCGACGCCAACCAGGCGGAAAACGTGATCCTCAATCTCGTCAACAATGCGCGCGACGCCATGCCGGGCGGAGGAAAGCTCGTGCTCCGCACCGGGGACGAGCACGTCGCGGCCCCCAACGGCTTCGCCGACGACGTTGCTCCCGGCGATTACGTCAGGCTCGACGTGCGCGACAATGGAATGGGCATGTCGGAAGACGTGCGGGCGCGCGCGCTCGATCCCTTCTTCACCACCAAGCCGCCCGGCCAGGGCACGGGCCTGGGGCTCTCGACCGCTTTCGGTTTCATCCGCCAGTCCGGCGGGTATATGGATATCGAGACCGAACCGGGAAGGGGCACGACCATTACCATCTTGCTGCCGCGCAGCGGCGGCAGCTCCGAAGCCGCCGAACCATAGGATCGAACATGGCGAAGATACTGACCGTGGAAGACGAACCGCTGGTGCGGATGCTGATCGTTCAGGCGCTCGAGGATGCCGGCCACAGCGTGTTGGAAGCGCCCGACGGCGAAGCAGCGCTCTTGCTGGTGAACGATACGCCCGAACTCGATCTGGTGGTGAGCGATGTGCGCATGCCCAGGCTAGGCGGCTATCAGCTCGCCCAGGCCGTGCGCCAGCTCAGACCTAAAACGCTGTTCCTGTTCATGACCGGCTATTCCAAGGAGCAACTTCCCGAAGACCTGAAGGGCGCGAAAATCATGCAGAAGCCGTTCGATCCCGACGAACTCGTCGCCAATGTCGAGCGCCTTCTGGGCAAGGAGACCCGTAAACCCTGACGGCGGCCGCCCATCCATGCGATAGTGCGGCCATGGCCGGTCCGTTCGTTCCTTTCGGCGCGGCGCATACAGGCGCCATCGCGCTCAGCTTCGCAGGTCCGCTCGGGCTTGCCGCGCTCGTGCGCCGCGCGGGCGATCTCGACAAATACGTGCGCTGGGCGCTCGTGACGGTGATGATCGCCAACCGGCTCCTGTGGTTCGGGCTGATCGATGCCGACAATTGGGTGTCGTGGCAGAACGTGCTGCCGATGCATTTGTGCGACTGGGCGCAGTTCGCCGCCGCCGCCTCGCTCATCTGGCCGAAACAGAAGCCTTTCGAGCTCGCCTATTTCTGGGCGTTCGGGGGAACGCTGCAGGCGATCCTGACGCCGGAACTGGCGGCGGGATTTCCCGATCTGCGCTTCATCATCTTCTTCGTGTCGCACGGGACGGTGATCGCGGCGGTCGTCTACCTGCTTCTGACGCATGGCTTGAGGCCCACGCTCGCCTCGCTGCCGCGCGTGGCGGCGTGGTCGCTGTTCTACATGGTGGCGGCGCTGTCGATCGACATGGCGGCGGGCACCAATTTCGGCTATCTGCGATTCAAGCCGTTCACGCACACGCTGTTCGACTACATGGCGGCATGGCCGTGGTATCTGGCCGAGCTGATCGCGGTGGGGGCGGTCTCGCTCCTGATCTATTATTCGCCGTTCCTGATCGCGGATTTGTGGCGCGCCTCGCGTCAGCGCCGCAGCATCCCGTAGATCTGGCAGTCGCGGCGCGCGCCATCGCGCAGCACATGGGCGCGCAGCGTGCCTTCATAGGTGAAACCCAGCCGCGTGAGCAGACGGCGCGAGGCTTCGTTGCGCGAATGGATGCGCGCCGAAAGCCGCATGAGGCCGAGCTCGTTGAAGCCGTAAGCGACGACGGCCTTCATCGCCTCCAGCGCGAAGCCGTTGCCCCAATAGGGCCGGCCGAAGATGTAGCCCAGTTCGGCGCGGCCATGATGGCGTTCGATCTCGGAGAGATCGCAGCAGCCGATCGGGGCGTCCTCCAGACAAACCGCCCAATAGATCGCCCTGCCCGCCTCCATCTCGCCCACCTGCCCCGACACGGTCTCGGCGACAGATCCCGGATCCTTCACCGCCGGCCAATCCCAGAAACGCATGATCTCGGGATCGCTCCTCATGCGGAAGATGGCGGGCGAATCGGCGCGCGCGAGCGGGCGCAGATGAAGGCGTTCTGTCTCGATGATGGCGACCATGGGTGGCAACGACTATAGGCCGAAAATTCGTGAGGCGGCCGGCACATTCGCGCCGTAGCCGCCTCACGCTGCCCCCTTACTATGCGGACCCTAACCGCGAGGCCTAGCCCCCCAAGCCGTTCGGACCCGCGGCACTGACAACCATGACAGTAAGGACAGATGAAGCAATACAAATGAAATGCCGGACAGGCTTTTTGCAAGAAAGTGTG
>DATIZS010000378.1:0-5967 GCA_035516955.1 Rhizomicrobium sp. | reverse complement strand
CCTTCGCGCGGGGATCGCCCGAGGCGAGTGCCTCATAGGCCTCGCAATAGCGGGCCATGAAGGCCTCGCGCCGCTCGTCGTCGTGCAGCGGCTCCCACACCTCCACGGCGGCCGTCTTGCCCTTGAGCACCACTTCGGCGATGGGGCGGAAGGCGATGCCGTTGCATTGTTCCTTGGTGGCATTGGCGACGCTGATGCGGGTGTGGAAATGCTTGTTCAGACCTTCCAGCCGCGAGGCGGTGTTCACCGCGTCGCCCTGGGCCGTATAGTTGAAGCGTTGGCGCGACCCGAAATTGCCGATGACGGCGGGGCCCGTGTTCACACCGATGCGCGTGATGCCGAAGGGAATGCCGCGCGCGCGCTGCTGCTTGCTGAAGGCGAGCGCGAAGCGGTCCATGGCGAGCGCGCAGCGCACCGCGTGTTCGGCGTGATTGGGAAGATCGACCGGCGCGTTGAAGATGGCGAACACGGCATCGCCGATGAATTTGTCGACCATGCCCTCGAATTTCAGCACCTCTTGCGTGGCGCCGTCGAGATAGGCGTTCAGCATGCGCGCGAGCTCGCGCGATTCGATACCCTCCGACATGGTGGTGAAGTTTTCGATGTCGCTGAAGAGATAGGTCATGGTGCGGCGTTCGCCTTCGAGCGACATTTTCTCCGGATCGCGCACGAGCTGTTCGACGACCTTGGGCGCCACGTAACGCGAGAATGCGCCCTGGATGAATTCGCGCTGCCTGCGCGCCTCGCGGCCCGTCAGCGATTCCGTGCCCCACAGCGAAAGCCCCATCGCGAGCGTGGGCGTGAAAAGCTTGATGAGATAGCCGCCATAATAAAAGAGCGCCGCTCCGGACGCCCACAGCACGATCATGACGCCCATCCCGGCGCTCAGGCGCGTGGGCAGCGACATGTTCATCGCGCCCAGACGCGCGCCGGCCGCGGCGAAGAACAAGGCGATCAGAAGATTCACGAGCCATCCGGCATGCGGCGAAAGGCGTCCGTGCAGAAGCTGCGATACCGAATGCGCCTGGATGAAGACGCCGGGCATGTGGCTGGGATCGACGATGTCGAAAGGCGTGCGGTGGCGGTCGGTGAGCGAAAGATCGGAGCCGATGAGCACGACTTTTCCCTTGAACCAGCTTTCGGGAAGAAAGCCCGCGACCTGCGCCTTGAATTCCTTGAACGGCAATTTCTTCGCACTGGGCGCGCCGTGCCAGACGACGGGAACCTCGCGGGCCGCCGTCTTGACCCCCGCTTTCGCCGCGATCGCGCGCGCAAAGCCGGGGATGTACGTGCCGCCGAGGCTGACCGCGCCCGGAAATATCCAGCGCACGACATCGAGATCGTCCTCGCCCAAATTCACATAGGCGCGCTCACGCGGCGGCACGAAGGAATTGAGCGATGCGAGCTGGTTTGGATCGACCACACCCGGCGTGTCGGTATAGGCCACCACCAGCGGCGTTTTCAGGTCGCGAATCGTGCGTCTCAGGAGCTCGTCCTTGGCGGGCTCCGTCGGCTGGTCGAACAGGAAATCCACGCCGATCGCGCGCGGGTGTTTGTTCTGGAGCGCGATCAGCAGATTGGCGAGAAAGGCGCGGTCCACCGGCGAGCGGTAGGGAAATTGCGCAAGCGTGTCCTCGGTGATGGCGACGATGACGACGTCCTTGTCCTGCGGCTCGGGCGGCGTGAGCGCGACCGTCGTCAGATCGCCCACGAATTGCTCGATATGCTCGAGCACCGAAAACTTGTCGACCGCCACCACCGATACGAAAGTGGCAACGATGGCCACGGCCACTGCCGTCGCCTCCGCCACCAGTTTGTCATTGCGCCGGAGCCAGCCCCGGAGGCGTGCGATCATGTGGGGCTTCGCAGGAGCGCCTGTGCCTGCGCATCGCATCCCTTGTTGGCAAGCCAGGCCGCGCGCATCTGATCGCTGGAGAGCGAGGAGGGAACGGTGATGACGCTGACCGCGTGGCGCTCGCCGTTCATTTCCACATAATAAGTCGTGCCGGCATGGAGCGGCACCGCCGCCACCAGCGGCAATTGCTCATCGCCCGCCGGCCATTCGAGCGTCGCGCGCCAGCTTTGATCGTCGGGCGTGATCGTGATCTGTGTCGCATTGGTGGCCGCTTCGCGCCACAGAACGGGCCTGTCGCCCTCCTTCAGGCAAGCCGAGCCTGAGCGGCCGACATCGACGAGCCAGGCCGAAGGAAGCGTCGCCGCGCGCGCGGCGCGGGTCGTGCCCACTTCGCCGGTGCGCTGGCCGCCGCCCTGTAGGGCCGCCAGTTTCATGGAGAGCGAAATGCCGTTGCTCGAGCCCGTGCCGGGCGCGCCGTTGTAAGGCCCGTCGAGTTTGATCGTGGAGCCGTCCTCCGACACCAGCGTCAGATGCTGGCCTTCCTTGAGCACGATGGTCTTGGAGGAATCGAGTACCGTTCCTTGCGCGTAGCCGACGCCGCGCGCCTCCACCACCACGAGCTGGCCGGCCTGAGCCGCGGCCGGAAGAATCAGGGAAATACCGAGCACGAAGAAAACAGCAATCGTCCGTTTCATGGCACACCCGCCTTTGCCGATTGTTGAGGAGATGCCGCACGCGCCTCGCCGTTGCCGATCAGGCTGAATGCGGCCCAGTTGAAGGGATGAGCAGTCTCCGGCTTCGCGATGAGCTGAAGCTGCGCCTGTCGCAGGGCTTGTGCAAGGCCCTGCCGGCGGTGACTGCCGTATTGATCGAAGAGGTCCGTCATGAGGGTTACGGCGGACGCCGAGGGGACCTGCCAATGGCTTGCAATCACCGCGCGAGCGCCCGCGTCGAAGAAGGCGTCCGCCAGGCCCTCCAGCGCCGCTCCGCCGGATTTGCCGTTGCCGCCGGCGGCCGTGTTGCAGGCCGAAAGCACGACGAGGTCGGCATTGAGATCGAGCCCGGCCACTTCGCCGGCCGTCAGAAGGCCGTCATCGTCCGTCGAAGCGGCATGGGCGGGAGGCGAAAGCGCCAGCGCCGGCTCGGACTGGCAATGAAGCTCGCCGGGAAGCAACCCATGGGTCGCGAAATAGAGGACGTTGTAGTCCGAAAGCATGTGGGCGCGTAAAGCGGCCTCGCTGGCGTCCGCGCCGAGCAATACGGAGCCCGGCCCCGCGCCCAGCGCGCGGGCGACGGCGTTCGCTTCGCCCGCCGTGTCGGGAAGCGGCGGCAGCGCGCGCAGCGTATCGGGCGAGATCGGTCCGCTGCTCAGGCAGGCGGTGGCGAGGCTTTGCAGCGCCGAGCCGGTCGAACCGGTGAAGTCCGGCGCGCCGAACGCCAGGATCGGATCGGGCGCCTGTTTGCGCGTGGCCTGCGCCTCGGCAAGCGAGAGAAACGCGCGCGGACTCGGCACGGTCGCAACCGCCATGCGCCTGATGAGCCAGGCCGCGTCGGCATAACTCTCGTCGGCGCCCGGCACTTCGGTCACCAGAAGCGCGAAGGGGAGATTGGCGAGCTCGGGCGAAGGCACGACGATCAGCGTGGACGTGCCCGCGAGGTCGGATTCGAAGGGTCCGAGCAGTTTGCCATAGAGCTCGTTGGAGGATTTGAGGCTGAAGGGCGCGAGGCGGCCGAGCACCGGCGTGAACGCCGTGCGCAGATCGGCGACGGCGTCGTCGAGCCCGTCCGACGTTTCCGCAATGCGGCGCACGATCAGCGCATCGGGCTTGACGAGCAGGCCATAGCTTCCCTTCACGCCCACGACATACATGACAAGCGCCGCATCGGGCGAAAGCGCGCGCTGCACGTCGGACAATTGCGCCGGGCCTGGAGCAGCGAGCTTTCCGTAAGCGGGAAAGAATTGCGCAAGCTTGGCGGTGAGCGCGTCGTATTTTGCCGATGCGGTCTTGAAATCGGCTTCGAGCATCTGAACGCGCTTGGCGTTGCGATCCTCGTCGGCTTTCGAATTCTCGGCCGCGAGTTCGATGCGTGCCGTGTCGCGCGCGCGCTGCGCATCCTGAACGTCGCGCACGGTGGCCGCCAGATCCGGCGTACCGGCGGCCTGGCGCGCGGCCATGCGCGCGATGGTCTGGTCGCGCACGCCGCCGCCCACGAGCTGGGCCGCCTCGAACATCTCGTTGTCGAGCGCGGGCGAATTTCCGCCTTGCGCGTTTGCGGCGTCGAAATAGGCCAGCAATTGATCGGCCACGACTTGCGAACGCGCGACCTTGTTGGCGCCGAAGATTCGGAAAGCGTCGCGATAGGCCGAAAGCGCGGGCGCATAGAGCTGCTCGTCCGCGTAGAAGGCGCCGAGGTCGAGATCGGCCGATGCGGTCGGCGCCGTATCGCCGAACAATTTGCGGTCGAGATCGACCGCGTCCTTGAAATTGCGCTCGGCTGCGACGACGCGGGCGCTCGCCGTGTTGATCTCGCCCATGAGCCTCAGCGTATCCGGCCGCCACCAGAGCGGCAGACCCGGCTCCTCATAGACGATCCAGAGCGCTTCCTCGGCCGAAGCGCGCGCCGCCGCCACATCGCCGAGCCTGAGTGCCATTTCGGCCTCGAGGCGCAGGCTGTGCGAAAGCTCGCCTTCCGCGACGGCGGCATTGGTTTCGTCGTCGCCCGCCTGGGCGGCTTCGGCGCGCAGCGCGGAGGTCGACTGCTGGGCGAGTTTCAGCGCATCGTCGAATTGGCGCTGGTTTGCCGCGTGCAGCGCCAGATAGGAGGAAAGCCGCGCGCGCAGCGAACCTTCGGCGGCGCTTTCGAGAATGGGCGAGGCGCGATGGAAGAGCGCGTCGGCTTCGTCGAAGCGGCCCTGATTGCTCACCTGAAGCGCGAGTTCGGCGAGCGTTTCGCCCACGGGTGTCGCGTCCGCGCCGAACAATCTCGTCTCGATGTCGAGCGCCTGGCGATAGTCGTTTTCGGCGGCGGCATAATCCTGGCTTCCGCCGGCGAGCCTGCCGGCCTCGACATAGCCCTTGTAGCTGGCCGCGTCGCTGGCGCTGGCGTGCAGGACATCGGCCGGCAATTTGGCCGAGATGATTTTTGTCCCTGCGTCGATCGCCGCACTCGCATCGCCCGTTCCCGCAAGACGCGAAACCGTGTCCACGAGCACGGGCAGGAGTGCGGGCATGCCGTCGGCTTCGTAAAGCGCGGATTTCGAGGTCGCCGCCACCACGATATGGGGCCAGCCATTGCCGGTGATGGTGCAGACCGAAAGTGCCACGCCGTTTTCCGCGCCGATCCATTCCGGCGCACCGCAGGAAGCCTCCTCGGCATCCTGGCCGCGAAGCGCGCGCGCCGCCGTCATGACCGCCTTCACGCGCGAAGGCGCATGCGCGAGATCGCGGGGGATCGCCGCCATGCGCACCGTGCCCACGCCCGCGTTGGATTCGCCGCAAACGATATCGGCGTTTTTCGAAAGCGTCGGCGCGCTCGCCATGTGGCAGGTTTCGCCCGCGAGATCGCGCATGGGCGCGGCGCTGTCGGCATGCGCCGCCACGGCCATTCCGGCGGCCCCGATCGCAAGCGCGGCAAGAAGAGGTCTCATCGCCATTGCCAGAAGGCCTCGTTGCCCCAGCTCGAGAAATCGGCGTCGGCCGGAATGCCGCGCGGCGTGCTCGTGGGCGTCTGCGGCTGCAGCTTCTTCAGCATGCCGCCGAAATAGGATTCCGAGGTCGATTTCTTCGACGAACCGTCGAGCGAATCGCCCACCGCATCGGCGACCTGGTCGGACTTGTCGGTATCGCTTTCGCCCGAGCCGCTGCTGTCGGTCAGATCCTCGAGCGGACCGGGCTGGTTCGTGACACCCGTCGGCGTGCCGGGTTCTTCCGTTTCCTGGACCGTGAGCAGCGTATCGATCGTGTTGTCGGTGGGAATGAACGGCGGCGTCGAGGTCAGCGAGACGATCGTGCCGGTGACGCCGGAGAGCGGCGGCGTGTAGCCGGTGGTCGTGCCGTTCGTACTGCCCGAGCCGATGGCGTTGCCGATGATCGCCGGGCTGTTGGGCGCGG
>DATIZS010000377.1:0-5684 GCA_035516955.1 Rhizomicrobium sp. | reverse complement strand
GAGCCGTGCGCCTTCGCACGGTCCCCAGACGCACAGCCCGTCCTCGACGCGAAAGCGTGCGCCATGGGTGGAGCACAGTAGCTGCGCGCCGTCTTCGGTGAAGAAGCGGCCGGGAAAGGTTTCGAGCGGCGTGCCTTCATGCGGGCAGGAATTGACATAGGCGAAAAGCTTTTGCTTGCGCACCAGCAGGATCTCGCGGCGCGCAAGGCCGCTTCCGAGCGAAATCCCCATCGCCGTTCCTTCCGTCAGATCGGCGCTGCGGCAAAGAAAGATCACGCCTTGACACCGCCGAGCTTGCAGATGTGTTTCCATTCGGCGTCGCCAACGGGCTGCACCGAAAGCCGTGGCTCGCGCACGAGCACCATAGTCTTGAGCTTCACGTCGGCTTTGATATCGGCGAGCGTCACGGGTTTGGGCACATCTTTCACCGCCTTGACAACGACAAGGCCAAATCTGCCGGTTTCGTCGGTGGGATCGGGCTTGTATTCCGCGATCACCTGGACAATGCCGACGATCTGTTTCTCATCGCCCGTATGATAGAAGAAGCCCAGATCGCCCACCTTCATCGCCTTCATGTGCTTGGCAGCGGCGAAATTGCGCACGCCGCTCCACGCCTCGCCTTTGGCGCCTTTCGCCTTCTGCTGATCCCAGGACCAGGTTTCGGGCTCGGTCTTGAACAGCCAATGCGCCATGGTCAGAACGCCATGTTGCTGGGATTGAAGGTCGGCTTCCAGGGCCGCACGTCGGAGGATTTGAACAATCCCGCTTTTTTATAGGGATCGTTTTCGTGCCATTTCTTCGCGGCATCGAGATCGGGCGCATCGATGATGATGAGGCTGCCGTTCATCTCGCCCTTGGAATCGAGAAACGGTCCGCCCAATCGGATCACGCCGGTCTCGCGCGCATAGGCGAAATGCGCCTCGCGCGTCTTCATGCGCAAATCGAGGGAATTGTCCTTGTCGAGAGCGGTCACGACGAACAGCATTTTTCACTCCGTTTTCAAAGGCCGCGACATCAGCCGCGGAATTGCGTCCTGCAATGCGAGTGTGCCGGCGAGAATATCGGCAATCGCTTCCGCAATGGGAAGTTCCACATTGTGGCGCCGGGCGCGCGCGACGAGCGCGGGCGCGGTGTCGATCCCTTCGGCCAGTGCGGCGGCGTGGGGCTGGGCTTTTCCGAGCGCTACGCCATAGCTGAAATTGCGCGAGGTGGGGCTCGTGGCGGTGAGCACGAGATCGCCGAGCCCCGAAAGCCCCATCAGCGTTTCGGGTTTGGCGCCGATCGCCTCGCCCAATCTGCAGAGTTCCGCGAAGCTGCGCGCGAGAAGCGCGGCGCGCGCGCTTTCGCCCAGACCCAGCCCCGCCACGATCCCGCAGCCGATGGCATAGACATTCTTGGCCGCGCCGCCGAGCGCGACACCCGTCAGATCGTCGCTCGCATAGGGACGGAACGTGCCATGGCCGAGTGCGGCCTGAAGCGCGATGGCGATCTCCATGCGCGCGGCGATGGTGACGGCGGTGGGCAGATGCTGCGCCACGTCGCGCGCGAAGGAAGGTCCCGAAAGGATGGCGGGCTCCGCATCGGGCGCGCATTCGGCGAGCACTTCGGTCAGCAATTTGCCCGTGCCGCGTTCGACGCCTTTGGCGCACAACATCACGGGCTTTCGCGGCTTCAGCGCGAGAAGCGTTTCGCGCAGATGCTGCGCGGGCACCGCCACGAGCAATGCACCGGCGGCAGCCGCTTGCGCCATATCGCCTGTGGCGGCGACGGCCTTTGGCAGAAGGATGCCGGGCAGGAATTTCGTGTTCTCGCGCGCGTCCCGGATTGAGGCCAGAACCTCGGCCTCGCGGGCCCAAAGGGTGACGCGGCGTCCGGCTTCCGCGGCGACAAGCGCCAGTGCCGTGCCCCAGGCGCCGGCCCCCACCACCCCGATATGGGCGTAATTCCCTGATTTTCCTTTGCTTTCGATCAAGGCCGGCCCTCATGCTGCGTCGCGGAAAATTGAACGGTTCGTTGATTATTCAGAAAAAATGACTATCTTGAGCTCAACAACAAGAAGATCACGGGAAACGCTTCAAATGTCTGCCAAGGATTCCGTCCGCTCGCAAATCGTGGAGGCCGCGAAAAAGCGGTTCTCCCATTTCGGCTATTCCAAGACGACCATGGCGGAAGTCGCCGCCGATTGCTCCATGTCGCCGGGCAATCTCTACCGTTTCTTTCCGGGCAAGCTCGACATCGCCGAAGCCATCGCCACCGCCGATTACGAGCGGCATCTGAAGGAACTCGCCAAGCTCGCCGCGCAAGCCAACCGGCCCGCGCGCGAGCGGCTGCACGATCTTCTGTTCGAGGAATTGCGCCGCACCTATCACAAGCTGGAAAGCGATCCGCGCTCCTACGAGATCGCGACCGTCATCGCCCATGAGCGCCCCGAATATGCCAATTGGATGCTCGCCAACGAGCGCACGATTCTGGTGGGCCTGCTGGAAGACGGAAAACGCCGCGGCGAATTCTCCTTCTCCGATCCGAATTTCGCGGCCGAGATGATCCAGGCCGCGGTGATGAAGTTCCGCTATCCGCAACTCTGGTCGAAGCTCACACTGCCCAAGCTCGAACGCGAGCTCGAAGGCGTGCTGCAGCTGATCGTCGACGGGTTGCGCTCGGCGCCCAAGGCAACGGCCGCCTGATCTCCACCACAAACTTCGCGTAGAAAGCACGCCATGCGACGCGCAGCTGCCGCAATCTTCGTTCTTGCCGCCGCCGTCGGGCTGATGGGCGCCGGCCAGCCCGCGCCCATGCGCCCGGTCGTCCTTTCCGACCAGCAGAAAGACGATCTCGACAAGGTCAGCGACTATCTGAACGGCATGCATTCGCTCGAGGGCGATTTCATCCAGATCGATCCCAATGGCGAGATCGACCAGGGCGAATTCTTCCTCGACAAGCCCGGGCGCATGCGCTTCGAATACAATCCGCCCGCGCCCATCCTGATCGTGTCGGACGGCTCGACGGTGGCCGTCCAGAACCGCCGCCTCAACACGCTCGACCACTACCCCCTTTGGACGACGCCGCTGCGTCTGCTTCTGTCCGAGCATGTGAATTTGCGCGAAAACCAGCTCATCACCGATGTGGTGGAGCAGGGCGACGCGCTCGTGGTGCAGGCCAAATCGGAGCGCACGCGTTTCCGCGCCAATATCGCGCTCACTTTTTCCTGGCCGGAACTGGAGCTGCGCCAATGGACGGTGATCGACGATCAGGGGCTTTCGACGACGGTCTCCTTGCGCGAGGTCAAGCAGAATGTGGCGCTCGATCCTTCGCTCTTCGTGCTGCCCAAGAAGCTCGCGAAAGACACCAACGGATGATCTCGAAAGAGTTCGGCGCAGGGTCCGCAGACTTGACCTCGATCAAGGTGCGAACGCGCATTAAACATTACACTTGCGCCATCTCGATTGCGGACTGGCGCGATGAGCGACGAAATCGATCAGGAGAATCCGGCCGCCTATTATGGCGAGGTCGCCGACGAGCTGGAGCGGATCGCGCGCGCGGTGAGCGAGCATCCCTCCTTCGACCGCGCCTTCTCGGCGCGCCTCTTCGCCTTCGCCGAACAAATCCGCCGCGACAGTGCCATCGTTTGTGCGCCCGAGGGCTCGACCATCAATTGATGGGCTGCTTGAAGCGGCTTCGAGCCTCATGCTACGCCAGCGCGCATGCGCGCCCGAAAACCGATCGTCGGCATCATTTGCGACCGCCGCATGGTGGGCGCCCATCCCTTCCATATGGCGGGCGAGAAATATATTGCGGCGGTGCGCGAGGGCGCGGGCGCGGTTCCGCTGCTCATTCCCGTTCTCGAACAGCCGCTTTCGGCCGAGGAAATCCTCGCCTCCGTCGACGGGCTTTTGTTCACGGGCTCGCCCTCCAATGTCGCGCCGCACCGCTATGGCGGAAGAGCGCCGTGCGAAGGCGTGCTGCAGGATCATCATCGCGACGCGACCAGCCTTCCGCTCCTGAATGCGGCGATCGAAGCGGGCAAGCCGGTTCTCTGCCTCTGCCGCGGTTTTCAGGAATTGAATGTGGCGCTGGGCGGCACGCTGCATCAGCATGTCCACGAAGTCGAAGGCAAGCGCGATCACCGCGAAGACAAAGCGGGCGATCTCGATGCGCAATACGGCCCCGCCCATGAAGTGCATGTCGGCGGCGGATTGCTCGCGAAGATCGTCCGCGAACCGCGCTTCATGGTGAACTCGCTGCATTCACAGGGCATCGACAAGCTCGCGCCGCCGCTGCATGCCGATGCAATCGCGCCGGACGGGATCGTGGAAGCCGTCTCCATGCCGGGCGCGAAAGGCTTCCTTCTCGGCCTACAATGGCATCCCGAATGGCGCTGGACGGAAAATCCCGTGTCGCGCGAGATCTTCGCGGCCTTCGGCGCGGCGATGGACGGAAAATGGATCTGAGGCTTCTCGTTCCGCTTCCGGCATTGATCCTCGCAGGCTGCGGTTTTTCCGCGCCCGCGCCCAAGCGCACGCCGCCGCCCAAACCGCCCGCCCCGCCCGTCTCATCCGTCAGCGCCACCTTCACCGTCGAGATGCGCGACGTGCTCGCCATGCTCAACGAGAAGACGAAGGACGAAATCGCCCATGTGAAGAACCAGAAGACCGAATGCGCCATCGCCAAATGCCATCTCGATCTGACCGCCACGCGGCAAGGCGAAATCTCGGGCCATCTGGCGGACGGCAAGATCTATCTCTCGCTCCCCTTCGCCGTGAAATCGCATCTCGATTTCAAATCGAAGCTTCTGAACAGCGGCGGCGATGCCAGCGCCGACGGATTGGCGCAAACCGAAACCGCACTCGCGCTCGGCCCCGACTGGAAGCTCGAATCCGACACGCAAGGCACGATCAAGCTTTCCGATGCCGACCTGAATATCGGCCCGCTCAAGATGCATGTGGCGAGCCTCTGGAATCACAACGAGGACAAGCTCACCAAACCGATCTTCAAGGAGCTCGACCGGCGCATCGCGAGCGCGGTGAAGATCCGCGATCAGGCCAAACGCTTCTGGCTGAAGATGCAGCGGCCGATCCGCGTGGGAAAATCGCCGACGGCGTGGCTTTTGCTCCAGCCGGAGAAAATCTCCATCTCGGGGCCGTTCACCGCCAAGGATTCGCTTTCCGCTTCGATCTCGATCGAAGGGCGCCCCCACGTCGTGATCGCCGACACCGAGCCCGAGATGAAGCCCGCAGCCCTGCCGCCGCCTCAGCATGGAATCGCCTCGTCGAATGCGTTCGCGGTTTCGGTGCCGGTGCTTCTGCCTTACGCCGAGGCCGCCTCGCTCGCGCTGAAGCGCCTCGCCGATCATCCGCTGCGCGTGAACGGCGACAAGGTGAATTTCGACAAGCTCGAAATCCTTCCTTCCGGCGAGGATGTGATCGTGGCGACGCATTTCTGCGTGGCGCAGAGCTGGGATCCGTTCGGCTGGTTCGACGCCTGCGGCGATGTCTATCTGCGCGGCGCGCCCGTCTTCGATTCCGCGACCGACACGATCCGCGTCGCCAATGTCCATTACGATGTCGCCAGCGAGAACGCGATGCTGGCGGCGATGCGCGCGCTCGCGGGCGATGAGCTCGGCAAGGGGCTCGAGACCAAGCTCGTCTTCGATGTCTCCAAGGACATCGCGAAATTGCAGAACGAAC
>DATIZS010000376.1:0-3421 GCA_035516955.1 Rhizomicrobium sp. | reverse complement strand
GGCTCCATGAATTTGAGCGTGTCCTGCCAATTGGCGGATGTGAAATCGCACACCGCATCCAGCCGCCCGTAAACCGCATTGTTGCGGCCGTGATCGGGCGTCCAGATGTCGCGCAGCCAGCCTTCTTCCTCCGCATTCACGGCCACGATGCGGCGCACATCGGCGTCGTCGAGAAACATGGAGGGAAGCCGGCTCAGCGCCTCGGTGATCCTGAGGCAGACATGATGGACGTAAGTCAGCTGGTCGCGATGCGCCAGAAGCGGGCGCAGCATGATGCGCACAGCCTCGCGCACGCCCTCATGGTCGTAGAACACGTCGTTGGCGAGCGCGTCGGCCGAAAGCCGCGCCGCGATCCGCGCAAAGGCCGGGTCGGGGACATGCAGGCCCGCATTCCTCACCCGGCTGTCGAGTACGGCGCCTGAAAGGCCGAGCGCTTCGGCCGGGCTCAAAATCGGATGCATGCCTTGCCCCTCACCCTTATTGCGCCGCAAGGATCGTGCGCGGCCCTCCCCACCGTCAAGCGGGCGAAACGCGCCGTCCTGCGCCCCTTGCTGCACTGCCGAACAAAAAATTTTGCCGGCCATTCAAATTTCGGCCCACCCCGTTCGTCAGCACCGGCGTGGTTCTAACATGAACCCTCGAAAGACGGGCGGCTTCGCGGGGGATGACTGAGAGATCGGATACCGGCCGTGACAACGCCGAACCATCGCGTTCGGGCGCGGGCGTGAACGCGTCCCAGTTGGAAGCGTGGTTCGTGCGCGAAATTTTGCCCCTGGAGGCGGAACTGATGCAATTCCTGCATCACAACTGGCGCAACAAAAGCGATATCACCGATCTCCGGCAGGATATCTATGAGCGCGTCTGCGAGGCCGCGCTCGAAAAGACTCCGGATCAGCCCAAGGCGTTCCTTTTCCGCACCGCGCGCAATCTTCTGGTCGACCGCGTACGCCGCGAACACGTCGTCCCCTTCGAGGCGGTGGCCGATCTCGATGCGCTGGGGCTCGTGATCGAGGCGGCAAACCCCGAGCGCACGGCAATCGCGCGCGACGAATTGCGCAGGCTGCAAGCCGCGCTCGACAGGCTTCCGCCGCGTTCGCGCCAGGCCATCGTGCTCGGCCGCATCGAAGGCCTCGCCGGCCACGAAATCGCGCGGCGCATGGGGATCAGCGAAAGCACCGTCTCCATCCATCTGGCAAACGGCATCCGCGCGCTGGTGGACATTCTCTACGGCGATCCCGCCGATGTCAGGAGAAAGCCGTGAGCGAAATGCACGCGCCGGCGGCGGAGAAGAACCGCGCGGCCGAAATCGAGGCGGCCGCCGCCGAGTGGCTCCAACGCCGCAGTTTCTGGAACTGGACGGCGGAGGACGAGGCCGCGCTCGAAGCGTGGCTTGCGCAATCGCTCGCCCATCGCATCGCATTCTGGCGGTTGAATGCGGGGTTTTCACGCACGGACAGGCTGGCCGCGCTCCGCCCTTTGCAGGGCACGGCTGAAGCGCGCCGCGGCTCGTTTTCCGCGCTCGCGAAATTGGCGGCCGCATTCGCCATGATTGCCGCGCTCGGGCTCGGCGCGAGCCTTTATGTCCTTCAGCCGCGCGAGCGCACCTATACCACCGGCATCGGCGGACACGAGACCATCGCCTTTTCCGACGGCACGCGCATCGAGCTCAACACCGACACGGTTCTCAGCACGCGCATGACGACGCGCGAGCGCATGGTGTGGCTCAAGAAGGGCGAGGCCTTCTTCCAGATCCGCCACGATCCCGCCCATCCCTTCATCGTGATGGCGGGCAACAGGCGCATCACCGATCTCGGCACGAAATTCTCCGTCCATCGCGATGGGGCGCGGCTGGAAGTGGCGGTCGTCGCGGGCCGCGTGCGCTTCTCGCCGGCCGACGGAGCAAACGATCTGCAATCGGCGCTGCTCACGCCGGGCGATGTGGCGGTTGCGACGCCGAGCTCGCTGATGGTGACGAAGAAGTCCACGTCCGACATCGCCAACGAGCTCGGATGGCGCAAGGGCCTTCTCGTGTTCCGGCATGTCGCGCTTGCCGCGGCGATCGCCGAATTCAACCGCTACAACACGACGAAGCTCGTCGTCGCCGATCCGGCCACCGCGCAGATGAAGATCTATGGCGTCTTCCGCGCGGACAACGTCGAGGATTTCACGGCGCTCGCCCACATGGTTCTGGGGCTGCATGTCGCCCATGAGGGAAACACGATTCTGCTCTCGCGCTGAGACGCGAAAAAGATTCAACCGGGCGGCCTTGCCGCATGAAGGGGGGAAGATGAGGAAAAGGGCATATCTGAAGGCGCTGCTGGCGGGAAGCGCGAGCGCGCTCGTGCTCGCCGGCGCCGCGCGCGCCGACGAGTTCAACATCCCGAGCGGCAATCTCGCGGCAGCACTCGATGCCTTCGCCGAGCAGACGGGCGTGCAGCTCCTCATCGCCGACGATGCCGTGCGCGCCGCGCACACGCGCGGTGCGAGAGGCGAATTGACCGCCGCCGTCGCCCTTTCGCGCATCCTCGCCGGTACCGGCTATACGACGCGCCAGACGCCATCGGGCGCGGTCGGGATCGTCCCCGATCGCGCCGAGCCCAAGCGCGCGGAACCCGCGCCCACGCGGCTTGCATCGGCCGAGCATGCGGCGGCGAGCGTGGAAACCGTCGTCGTCACGTCTTCGAAGATCAAGGGCGATATCCAGACGGTGCCGATTGCGATCACCGCGCTTTCGCAGGAGCAACTCACGTCTCGTCAGATTGCGGGTGGTCCCGATCTGGTGAAGGAAGTTCCGAACCTCACTTTCACGAAAACCAATTTCAGCGGTTATTCAATTTCCATTCGCGGCATCGGCACGCAGGCCATTTCCGTGGCGACCGATCCGGCGGTGGCCGTGGCGCTGAACGATATTCCGTTCATCCGCAATCATTTCTTCGAACAGGAATTCTACGACGTTGGTCAGGTCGAAGTGGTCCGCGGTCCGCAAGGAACGCTTTATGGCCGCAATGCCACGGCCGGCGTGGTGAACGTGATTTCCGCCAAGCCCACCGACCAGTTCGAAGCGATGCTTTCGGCGGATTGGGGCAACTACACCAATCGCCGCTACGAAGGCATGGTGAATATTCCCATCGACGCCGATCAGCTCGATCTGCGCATCGCGGGTGAATGGACCAAACGCGACGGCTACACGATCAACGAAAACACGGGCGATCCGGTCGATGGCCGCGATCTATGGTCAACGCGCGTCACGCTGGGCTGGCATCCCTTGCAAAGCGTGCAGGCCTATCTCGTCTGGGAACATTTCAGCGAAGACGACGACCGGATGCGCACGCAGAAGCAATTGTGCAAGACGGACAACCCGGCAAACGATCCGGCATTGACCAGCGTATTGGGCATCCCCATTCCGACTGCAGGTACCTAT
>DATIZS010000375.1:0-9212 GCA_035516955.1 Rhizomicrobium sp. | reverse complement strand
CAAATGCGTTTCAAAATCAGCCCAAACAAGATCGTCATGGCCGCCCTTGTGGCGGCCATCCATAAACACCCTGATAGACGGAGTGTATGGATGGCCGGGACGGGCCCGGCCATGACGAATATGGGTCGACCGGAAACGCAGCTCTTCACTCTGAAAAACTTGTCATCCGCCGCCCTCAATTTGTCACCTTCGGGCCGTTGCAGAGCCGCGATTGCCCACTACATCTGCATCCGTCGGCTGATCGAGACGGTGGAGGGTTCGGACACGAATCAAGCCCCCCAGCCCCTGCCCGGCTTTCCATCTCCGATCAGCCGATGTTTTTGCAGGTCGCGCAATCCGGGCGGCGAACCGCCCGGGCGCGTTGCGCCCTATTAAAGAAATAGGCGTGCAAAGCACGCCGGGCACTTCGCCTGATTGCGCTCCTATCTCCCGATTGCCCGCAAATTCGCGGCCATCTGGCCGAACACGCCGCCCACCGCGCCGACGAAGACCGAGATCGTGGCGCCCGTGGCGATGAAGGATTGCACCGTATCGCCCAGCAGAACGGAGAGCGCGATGCCCGCAAGCCCGCAAATGCCGCCGGCGATGGCGCCGCCCGTGGCGGAGGCAAACCAGCCGCGGCCCCGGTCCATGGCATAGAGATAACCGGCGCTCGCCGAGATCATCATGCCGCCGAAGCCGAACACATTCGCCTGCACCCAGTCGCTGTAATGGCCGAGCGCATACATCGCGATCTGGAGCACCAGACCGACAAAAGTTGCCCGTTGCAGGGGTTTGAAATCGATCACGCCAAATCTCCCTTCGATCCCCCAACGCCCCAGTTCCGCCATTGTGCCCCCCGGGCCAAGGCAGAACAAAGGCGGCCGGTCTTGACGGGGCGCGCCAATGACCTAACGGTAACGTTTCCGGCCCTTGCGGGGTGTGCGTGATTTCTCTAAGGGCAGGACGTTCGGGGCGCCGTTCAACCAAATGATCGAAATAGAGGGACTGACCAAGCGATTCGGCCCCATCGCCGCCGTTGCCGGAATCGATCTGAAGGTGGCGAAGGGCGAAGTCCTGGGCTTCCTGGGACCCAATGGCGCGGGCAAATCCACGACCATGAAAATGGTGACGGGATATCTCGCGCCGACCAGCGGTCGCGTGCGCATCTGCGGTCACGATGTGGAGAACGACACGCTCGAGGCGCAGCGCTCGATCGGCTATCTGCCGGAAGGCGCGCCCGCCTATAGCGACATGACGCCTCGCCAATATCTGGGATTCATCGCCGAGGTGCGCGGCTTCCGCGGCGAAAAGGCGAAGGAGGCGGTGGCGCGCGCCGTCGCCAAGACCGAGCTCGATCCCGTTCTCGAACAGAACATCGACACGCTCTCCAAGGGCTTCAAGCGCCGCGTGGGGCTGGCGCAGGCGATCCTGCACGATCCGCCCGCGCTCATCATGGACGAGCCGACGGACGGGCTCGATCCCAACCAGAAACATTCGGTGCGCGCGCTGATCCGCGCCATGGCGCCGCAAAAGGCGATCGTCGTCTCCACGCATCTGCTGGAGGACGTGGAAGCGATCTGCACCCGCGCGGTGATCATCGATCGCGGCCGCGTGGTGGCCGACGGCACGCCCGCCCAGCTTCTCGCCCGCTCGCGCCATCACAATGCCGTGACGCTCGCGCTGCCGGCGGCGCAGGCGGAGATCGCAAAGACGAAGCTCAAGACGCTCGCGAGCGTGGCGAGCGTGGAGCAGATCGGGCGCAGCAACGGCACGGTCGAACTCACCGCCTTCCCGAAGCCCGGCGTGCTTCTGATCGAGGACGTCAGCGCGCTCGCCGTCGCCGAGAAATGGGACGTGCGCGAGCTTTATGCCGAGGCGGGCCGTCTCGACGAAGTCTTCCGCGCGATCACCACGCATGACGCGGCGCGCGCAAGGGAGCGCGCCGGATGAAATCCGTCTGGCCCATCTTCAAGCGCGAATTCGCGGCCTATTTCGCGACCCCGCTGGCTTACGTCTTCATCGTCATCTTCCTCTTCGCGATGGGCGCCTTCACCTTCTATATCGGCAATTTCTACGAGAACGGGATCGCCGATCTTTCCGTCTTCTTCGGCTATCATCCCTGGCTCTATCTTTTCCTCGTGCCCGCGATCGCCATGCGGCTCTGGGCCGAAGAGCGCCGTTCGGGCACGATGGAAGTTCTGCTCACGCTGCCCGTGCCGCTCTGGGCGACGGTCGTGGGCAAATATCTGGCGGCCTGGGCGTTCACCGGCGTCGCCCTCGCGCTCACCTTCCCCATCTGGATCACGGTCAATTATCTGGGCTCGCCCGATAACGGCGTGATCCTGGCGGGCTATATCGGAAGCTTCCTGATGGCGGGCGGCTATCTCGCCATCGGCGCCTGCATTTCGGCGGCGACGAGCAACCAGGTGATCGCCTTCGTCGTGAGCGTGGTCGTCTGCTTCCTCTTCACGGTATCGGGCGCGCCGCTGGTGATCGATTTCTTCAAGGCCTGGGCGCCGCTCGAACTCGTCACCGCCATTTCCTCCTTCAGCTTCCTCACTCATTTCATCGCGATCTCGTCGGGCGTCATCGATCTGCGCGACCTGATCTTCTTCTTCTCTCTGATCGCGCTGTTCCTGACGGGCAATGTGGTGCTGATCGATTTGAGGAAGATCGGATGAAGCCCGTGTCGCGCCGGCTTTATGCGATCGGCGCCATGGCGTGCGCCGTGGTGATCTTCGCCGGTCTCAACATCGCCGCCGACGCCACCTTCACCACCGAGCGCCTCGATCTCACCCAGAACGGGCTCTACACGCTGGCGCCCGGCACCAAGCACATCGTCGAGAATCTGCGCGAGCCGATCACGCTCAAATTCTTCTATTCCAAGAAGGTGGCGGCCGATTACGCGCAGATCCAGGCCTATTCCAATCGCGTGCGCGATCTCCTGCAGGAATATGCCGCGCTCTCCCACGGCAAGATCATCGTGCGCGAAATCGATCCCGAGCCCTTCACGCCCGCCGAGGACGAAGCCTCGGCCGACGGGCTTTCGGCGGCGCCCACCGAAACGGGCGATTCCGTCTATTTCGGGCTCGTCGGCACCAACACCATCAACGGCAAGGAGATCGTTCCCTTCTTCAGCCAGGATCGCGAGCCTTATCTGGAATACGATCTGACCTCGCTCATCTACCGCCTCGCCACGCCGAAAAAGCCGGTCGTGGCGGTGATCTCCAGCCTTCCGCTCGACACCGGCGCGGGCGGGATGATGGCGGCGCTGCAGGGCCAGGCGCGTCCCTTCGTGATCTATCAGGAATTGCAGCAGACCTACGACACCAACATGCTCGATCCCGATTTCAAGAGCATCCCGCCGGACGTGGACGTGCTGATGATCGCGGCACCGCCCGCGCTCAAGGCCGATCAGGTCTACGCCATCGACCAGTTCGTGCTGCATGGCGGACGCGCGCTCGTCTTCGTCGATCCGCTGTCGGAATTGTCGAATGCGAATTCCGGCCTCGACCAGCAATCGGGTCCTGCCGTTTCCAACCTGCCCGAACTCTTCCATGCCTGGGGCATTTCCTACGACCCCGGCAAGATCATCGGCGACAAAAAACTCGCCCAGGCCGTTCAGGTTTCCGCCGATCCGCTGCAGGGCGTGGCGCGCTATCCGGTGTGGCTGCATCTGGACGCCAAGGAATTCGACCCCAACGATCAGGTCACGGCGAGCCTGCAATTGCTCAATCTGGCGAGCGCGGGCGCGCTGTCGCCGCTGAAGGGCGCGACCACGAAATTCGCCCCGCTGGTGACCTCGTCCGATCAGGCTTCGCTGCTCGATTCCGCGGAGGTGCGCATGGGCGCGCGCCCGCAGGATTTGATGGCCGATATCCATCCGACCGGCAAACATTATGTGATCGCCGCGCGCATTTCCGGGCCTGCGAAGACCGCGTTCCCGGCGGGACCGCAGAACGGCGAAACGGCGAGTACGCCGCAGCTCAAGCAATCCGCAGGCCCGATCAACGTCGTGGTGATGGCGGACAGCGACATTTTCGACGACCGGTTCTGGGTGCGCGTCGAAAACCTTTACGGGAGGCGCGTGGCCGCGCCCTTCGCTGACAACGCGGCCTTCGTGCTCAATGCGGTGGAGAATCTGACGGGCTCGTCCGATCTCATTTCGCTGCGCACGCGGGCGACCAACGACCGGCCCTTCACCGTGGTCAAGAAGCTGCAGGCCGACGCGCAGGCGCGCTTCCAGCAGAAGGCCGATGCGCTGCAGGCCAAGCTCACCGACACGCAGAACCGCCTGCGTGCGCTCGAACAGGGCGCTTCCGTCACCGGCGAGCCCTCGACTTCGACCACCCTCACCTCCGAGCAGAAAGCGGAGATCGAGAAATTCAAGCGCGATCTGATCCAGACCCGCTCGGATTTGCGCGACGTGCAGCGCAATCTGCGCCGCGAGGTCGATGCGCTGGGCTCGCTTCTCGCGTTCATCAACATCGCGCTCGTGCCCATGCTGGTCGCGCTCTTCGCCATCGCACTCGCGATTCTGCGCCGCCGCAGACGCGCGCGCGCCATCATGGTGTGATCATGCAGGCGGGCAGCATCTTCAAGGATCGCCGGCGCCGCAATCTCGCGGGCCTGATCGCGGGCGCGGTCGTGATTGCGGCGCTGGCCGCGCTCGCGCTCGCCCGGCAGGCCGAACTCCTCGCGCCCAAGACGGTGGCGCAGACCTTCTTTCCCGATCTGCCGTCGAAAGTGCGCGAGATCGCGCGCATCCGCATCGTTTCGAAGACGCACAGCTTCGATGTCGTGTTCCGGCCCGAGCGCGGCTGGGTGCTGCCGGACAAGGGCAATTACCACGCCGATTTCGACCAGGTGCGCCAGACCATCATCGGCATGGCCGCACTTCAGACGATCGAGCCCAAGACCGCCCGGCCCGGCTGGCTGCATTATGTCGATCTCGATGCGCCGCCCAAGGGCGACGGCGTGGAAATCATCCTTCAGGACGAAAGCGGAAAGACGCTCGCAGCCCTCATCGCCGGAAAGACGGAGGACATCGGCGACGAATCCGCGCAAGGGCTTTACGTCCGCCGCCCGGACGAAAACCAGAGCTGGCTCGTGCGCAGCGTGTTCGTGCCGCAATCCGATCCCGCCCAGTGGATGGACAAGGAGGTCGTGGATGTGGACAGCGCGCGCATCCAGGAGACCGATGTCGATCCCGCCGACGGGCCGTCCTATGAAGTGGTCCGCGACAAGCCGAGCGATGCGGACTTCACGCTCTCGCCCGTCCCCAAGGGGCGCGAGGTCGCCTTCGCCGCGGGGCCGGACGGCGTCGCCCAGGTGCTTTCGGGATTCTCCTTCGACGATGCCGCGCCTGAGCGCGATTTCGATTTCACCGACGCCACGCGAATCGTCACGCGCACCTTCGACGGGCTGGTGGTGGCCGTGCGCATCATCAAACAAGGCGCCGATTACTGGGCGACGGTCTCGGCCGATTCCGTGCCGGGGCGGGACGCGGCCGCCGACGAGGCCCGCAAGATTGACGGCAAGGCCTCCGGGTGGGCCTATAGGCTGCCTGCCTATAAGGGTCAGCAATTCATGACGAGCCTGGAAAGCCTGCTCAAACCCAAGGACGCGCCCGCGAAATGAGCGCCGAGGCCGGAACGCTCGCGGGCGCGGATGCCGTGCCGCTGTTCCTGCGCGATCTCTGGTACATGGCGGGTTTCGCGCGCGATCTCGCGCCCGGCAATCTCAAGCGCCACATCCTGCTCGGCGAGCCGGTGCTGATCGGCCGCATGAAGGACGGCGCGCTCTTCGCGCTTCGCGACATTTGCCCGCATCGCGGCGTGCCGCTCTCGGCCGGGCGCACCATGGACGATGCCACGGTCGAATGCCCCTATCACGGCTGGCGCTTCAAACCCGATGGCGTTTGCGCGGCGATCCCGTCGCTTGTGGAGGGTCAGGACATGGACCCCACGAAGATCCGCGTGCGCGCATACCCCGCGCGCGAGCAGGACGGCCTCATCTGGGTTTTCATGCCGTCGAAAGATGGTGCCGTGCCGAAATCCGCGCCGCCGAAAGTGGGCCTGCCCGATGCCAAGCCCCGCTGGAGCATCAGCCAGACCTTTGCCTGCGCCATCGATCACGCGGTGATCGGATTGATGGACCCGGCGCATGCGCCCTATGTGCATGGGCGCTGGTGGTGGCGCGTGAGGCCGCGCGTGAAGGAAAAACATTACGCGCCGCTTCCCGCCGGCTTCGTGATGACGCGCCATCAGCCGAGTAAGGCGGCCTACAAGATGCTCGGCGATGTGACGACCGAGATCACCTTCGAGCTGCCCTCCGTGCGCTTCGAAAATATCCGTGGATTTATCGGCGGACGGCAGGTGGACGTGGTGGGCCTGACCGCCTGCACGCCCATCGATGCGGAAACCACGCAGGTCACGCAGGTCTTCTACTGGCCCCTGTGGCTCAGCTTTTTGAAGCCGTTTTTCTGGGCATTCGGCCGCACCTTCCTCTCCGACGACCGCAAGATGGTGGAACTTCAGCGCGAAGGTCTTAGGTTCGATCCGCCCTTGATGCTAATCCAGGATTCCGACGTGCCCGCGATGTGGTACCACCGGCTCAAGAAGGCCTGGGCCGAGTCGACCGCGACCGGCGCGCCCTTCGTGAACCCGGTGCGGGAGAGAACGCTCCGATGGCGCAGTTGAGAGAACAGATTGGGTAATGGCCCTCCCGGCACCGGCGAGGGCTTTTTTATAAGAGTGGGTCATGGCGAAGCGTAGCGACATTCACACCGTCCTTATCATCGGCGCGGGGCCTATCGTTATCGGCCAGGCCTGCGAGTTCGACTATTCCGGGGCTCAGGCCTGCAAGGCGCTGAAGGCCGAGGGCTATCGCGTGGTGCTGGTCAATTCCAACCCCGCCACGATCATGACCGATCCGGGGCTGGCCGATGCCACCTATATCGAGCCCATCACGCCGGAATTCGTGGAAAAGATCATTGCGCGCGAGCGGCCCAACGTGCCGGCCGGAAAAGTCTTCGCGCTTTTGCCGACCATGGGCGGGCAGACGGCGCTCAACACGGCGCTCTCCTTGCGCAAGCGCGGCGTGCTCGAGAAATACGACGTCGAACTGATCGGCGCTTCCGCCGAGGCCATCGACAAGGCCGAGGACCGCGAGCTCTTCCGCGTCGCCATGATGAAGATCGGGCTCGACGTGCCGCGAGGGCAAACGCTGAAAGGCTATCTGCGCCACAAGAAGGATGAGCACGGCAATTTCCAGTACGATCCCGAGAACAATCCGGTGATGGAATTGTCGCCCGAGGCTTTCGCCCATGCGCTGCAGGCGCTGGAGGAAGTGGGATTGCCCGCCGTGATCCGGCCCTCCTTCACGCTGGGCGGCACGGGCGGCGGCATCGCCTATAACCGCGAGGAATTCTTCGAGATCGTGGAGAACGGGCTCGACGCCTCGCCCACCAACGAGGTGCTGATCGAGGAGAGCGTTCTCGGCTGGAAGGAATTCGAGATGGAGGTCGTGCGCGACCGCGCCGACAACGCCATCATCATCTGCTCCATCGAGAATGTGGATGCGATGGGCGTGCACACCGGCGATTCCATCACGGTGGCGCCGGCGCTGACGCTGACCGACAAGGAATATCAGCGCATGCGCACGGCTTCGATCGCGGTGCTGCGCGAGATCGGAGTCGAGACCGGCGGATCGAATGTGCAGTTCGCGGTGAACCCGGCCGACGGGCGCATGGTCATCATCGAGATGAACCCGCGCGTGTCGCGCTCTTCGGCGCTGGCCTCGAAGGCGACCGGCTTTCCCATCGCCAAGATCGCGGCGAAACTCGCCGTCGGCTACACGCTGGACGAATTGACGAACGACATCACCAAGGTCACGCCCGCGTCGTTCGAACCCACCATCGATTACGTGGTGACGAAGATCCCGCGTTTCGCTTTCGAGAAATTCCCGGGCGCGCAGCCGATCCTCACGACATCGATGAAATCGGTCGGCGAAGCCATGGCGATCGGGCGCACCTTTGCGGAATCGGTGCAAAAGGCGCTGCGTTCGCTGGAGACGGGCCTGACCGGCTTCGACGAGATCGAACTGGCCGACGACGTCAATTCCATCCGCGCCGCGCTCGCGCAGCAGACGCCGGACCGTTTGCGGATTGCGGCGCAGGCCATGCGGCTCGGCTTTCCCTTCGACCAGATCGCTTCGATCACCAAATACGATCCGTGGTTCCTGAACGAAATCGCGGGCATTCTCGCCGCCGAATCCGAAATCCGGGCGAACGGATTGCCGAAAGATGCCGATGGCATGCGCCGCCTCAAAGCCATGGGCTTTTCGGATGCGCGGCTGGCAAAACTCTCCAATCAAAAAGAAAAAGACGTGCGTGCCGCGCGCGCGGGCCTCGGCGTGCGGCCGGTGTTCAAGCGCATCGACACCTGCGCGGCCGAATTCGCCGCACTCACGCCCTATATGTATTCGACCTATGAATCGCCCATCGGCGGGCGCGTGGAATGCGAAGCCGATCCGAGCGCGAAGAAGAAGATCATCATCCTCGGCGGCGGGCCGAACCGCATCGGACAGGGCATCGAATTCGACTATTGCTGCTGCCATGCGGCATTCACGCTTTCGGAGCGCGGTTTCGAGACCATCATGGTCAATTGCAATCCCGAAACGGTCTCGACCGATTACGACACCTCCGACCGGCTCTATTTCGAACCGCTGACGGCGGAGGATGTGCTCGAAATCGTGGCGGTAGAGCAATCCAAGGGAACGCTCGCCGGCGTGATCGTGCAGTTCGGCGGCCAGACGCCACTCAAGCTCGCCAACACGCTGGTCGAGGAAGGCGTGCCGATCCTCGGCACCAGCGCCGATGCGATCGACCTCGCCGAAGACCGCAAGCGCTTTCAGGTTCTGCTCAACGAGCTCAACCTGAAGCAGCCGCGCAACGCGACCGCCATGACGGCGGAAGAGACCATCGCGGCGGCGCGCGCCATCGGCTATCCGGTCATCCTGCGTCCCTCCTATGTGCTTGGCGGCCGCGGCATGGTGGTGTGCGCCGACGAAGCGCATCTGAAGACCCAGGTTCAGTCGGGCGAGCTGTTCGCGATTTCAGGCGAGAATCCGGTGCTGATCGACGGCTTCCTGCACCATGCGACCGAAGTCGATGTCGATGCGATCTGCGACAACAACGGCGACGTCTTCATCGCCGGCATCATGGAGCA
>DATIZS010000374.1:0-10174 GCA_035516955.1 Rhizomicrobium sp. | reverse complement strand
CGATCTCGGCCGGTTCCGTCCCGATCTCAAAGGCGTGCGCATCGCGGGTCGTGTCGTGGGGCAAACATTGGAGCCTTATTCCTCGCGCGCCGAAATCGATGCCGATGGCGCGCCCAACGCGCCGGTCTTGTTTTACGCCAGCGATCCCATTGCGGTTTTCTTTTTGCACATCCAGGGTTCTGGGCGCGTGATCCTCGACGACGGCAGCGTGATGCGCGTGAGTTACGCCGGCCAGAACGGGCACCCCTACACGGCCATCGGCCGCACGCTGATCGATCGCGGCGCGCTCGCCAAAGAAGACGTGTCGCTGCAATCGATCCGCGCCTGGCTGAAGGTGCATCCGGATCAGGCGCGAGACGTGATGGAGACGAATGCGTCTTATGTTTTCTTCCGCGAACAGAAACTGGGCGATGCGAAACTTGGAAGCCCCGGAACCGAAAATGTGCCGCTCACGCCCGGCGCCAGCATCGCAATCGATGCGCGGCTGCATCCGCTGGGCGCGCCGTTTTTCATCGCGAGCGATGTGGCGGAACTCGGCGACCGGCTGGTGATCGCGCAGGATACGGGCGGCGCGATTTCCGGACCCGTGCGCGGCGATGTGTTCTGGGGCTTCGGAAAGAAGGCCGAAGACGTCGCGGGCCAGATGAAGGCGCAAGGCAGACTCTATGTTCTTCTGCCGAAGGCGCTCGCCGCGCGCCTCGGCGCGCGCAAGGATTTTCCGTCATGAGCCGCAAAGCCAGCGACGAGGAACGCGCGCTCTTCGAGGAAGCGGCGAAGAATCCCAACGGCTATGCGCCGAAGGCATCGCTTACGCCGAAAACCAAAAAGCCCGTTTCGAAAACCGCCGGCCTCGACGGCAACACGCAGGAGCGTTTGCGCAAAGGGATTCTGGCGCCGCAGGCCAGTCTCGATCTCCACGGCCTGACCGAAGATGCCGCCCATCGCGCGCTGACGCGTTTCCTTCGCGATGCCGCCGCGCGCAAGCTTCGCCTCGTCGCAATCGTCACCGGCAAGGGCAAAAAGTCGTCCGCGCCCGACGAACCCTTCGTGATGAATTACGAGCGCCGCGGCGTGTTGAAGGAAATGACGCCACGCTGGCTTTCCGAACCCGAGCTTGCCCGCTTCATCGCGGATGTGCGGCCCGCGCATCGCAAGCATGGCGGCGAGGGAGCGCTGTATGTGTATTTGCGGAAGCCGCGCAATTCCTGACCTCGCAACACTTCGTCATGGCCCGCTTCATGCGGGCCATCCATTTTTTCGAAAAGAAATTGGATCACCCGCATTCGCGGGTGATGACGGCCGAAGGTTTCAGATGAGCCCCGCCGCAGCAGCCAGCGCCTTCAAATCGGTTTCAGGCCGCGCGCCGTAATGGGCGATCACTTCGGCGGCGGCGATGGCGCCGAGCCTTCCGCTGTCGTGCAGATCCAATCCATGCGTGAGCCCGTAAAGGAACCCGGCCGCGAAGTGATCGCCGGCGCCCGTGGTGTCGACCACGTGCTCGACCGGCTCGGCGTCGCGCACATGGATTTCATGGCGCCGCGCGATCACGCAGCCTTTTTCGGAGCGTGTCAGCGCCGCGGTTCCGTGCCAGTGCAAGGTCGCCTGCAGGATATCGTCGAACGCATCCACTTCGAACAGCGCCTTGGCTTCTTCTTCATTGGCGAAAAGGATGTCGATCTTTTCCTTCAGGAGCTCGCGGAATTCGTCGCGCCAGCGCGACACGCAGAACGGATCGGACAGCGTGAACGCCACTTTGCGGCCCGCTGCGCGCGCCGCTTCGATCGCCTTGGTGATGGCGGCCTTGGCTTCGGGAGAATCCCACAGATAACCCTCGATATAGAGAATGGCGGATGCGCCGATCGCCCTGGTGTCGATGTCGTGCGGCCGGATCTCGCGCGAGGCGCCGAGGAACGTGTTCATGCTGCGATGTCCGTCGGGCGTGACCGCGATCAGGCAGCAAGCGGTGGGCGCGCCGTCCTGGGCGAGCGGCGTCGTGTAATCGACGCCGATGGCTTGGAGATTCGCGGCGAAGCTTTCGCCCAGCCGGTCGCGCCTTAGCTTGCCGACGAAAAGCCCGCGCCCGCCCAGCGAGGCAAGCCCCGCCATGGTGTTCGCGGCCGAGCCGCCCGCGATCTCCTGCGCTTCGGGCAGCACGGAAAGAAGCTGATGGGCGCGGTATTCGTCGATCAGCGTCATCACGTTCTTCGCGATATTGTGCTCGAGCAGGAATGCGTCGCTGACGGGCGCGATCACATCCACGATGGCGTTGCCGATGCCGGCCACGTCGTAGAGCTGGGACATGCCTCATCCTTTCGGGTTTTCGGGATAATCATGTTTGGAAGCGCGCGCAAGTTCGCCCGCATGGCAACGGAATTTTTTGCTGCTCCCGTCCGGCGCCGCTATTATGCTGCATACGTTCGAATTGGGACTGCACGAGGAATATCCGGTATGAAACGTGTCGTTTGCGTTTTTGCGTTGGGTTTGCTGGCGGCGGCCTGTGCCGCGCCGCAAACCGCGCCCACCATCAATGCCATTCCGCCCGCCCCGCCCAAGGGCGAACCTTCCGATCTCACGGGCATGGCGCCTTCCGCGTTGCGGGTTGCGTTCGGCGCGCCCGCTTTCGTGCGCAAGGACGGCGCGGCCCAGATGTGGCGCTACGACGGGGCGTCCTGCAAGGCGTTCTTCTTCCTCTATCGCGACGGCGATGATTTCGCCGTGCGCCATGTCGAAACGATTCCGCGCGGGGAAAAGGAAGCCGCCGATCCCGATTGTCTCAAGTCGCTGCGCGTTTCGCCGCCCCCGGTTTCCTGAGCGGCGGCTCCTTCGTCTTGTCGGAATAGCGGCAAAGATCGCGAACCACGCAAACCGGACAGTGCGGCTTTCGCGCCACGCACACATAACGCCCGTGCAGGATCAGCCAGTGATGAGCGTGGCTCAGATATTCTTCGGGCACGATCTTGAGCAGCCCCATCTCTACCTCGTAAGGCGTCTTGCCCGGCGCAAGGCCGGTGCGATTTGCGACGCGGAAAATATGCGTGTCGACCGCGATCGTCGGCTCGCCGAACGCGACATTCAGCACCACATTCGCGCTCTTGCGCCCCACGCCCGGCAGCTCCTCCAACGCCTCGCGTTCGCGCGGAACTTTGCCCTGATGTTTTTCGATCAGCGCCTTCGACAGCGCGATCACGTTCCTGGCCTTGTTGCGGTAAAGCCCGATGGTCTTGATGTATCGGATCAGGCCTTCTACGCCGAGCTCGACCATTTTCTCCGGCGTGTTGGCGATCTTGAACAGCGGCTCCGTCGCCTTGTTCACGCCCTTGTCGGTGGCCTGCGCCGAAAGCACGACGGCGACCAGCAAAGTATAGGGATTGCGATATGCGAGTTCCGTTTTCGGTTCCGGATCGCGCGCCTTCAATCGCGCGAAAAACTCCTCCGCTTGCTTTTTGGAAAACGCCTTCGCCATCGAATCGCCCGAATGATGAAAAGGAACGGGGGCAATGCTTGCCCGTTATCGAATCGCTGCACAACCCAGGAGGCAGTGATGACCATCAGGAATTTCGCGATTGGCGCGGCGATGGCCTCGGCGCTGATCATTGCCGGCTGCGGCACGACGCCTGGAGACAGGGCCGTGTCGGGCGGGTTGTTGGGCGCGGGCGCGGGCGCCGCCATCGGTTCGGTCACGGGAAGCGCAGGCAAAGGCGCGCTCATCGGAGGCGTCGCAGGTGCTGCCATCGGTGCACTGACCAGTCCGTGCGATCTCGATCTCGGGACGCCTTATTGGCGCGACCATGGCGGGCGCAGGGCCTATGAGCGCCGCTGCGGGCACGACCGCGGCGATTGAACGGGCATCGGCGGAACGCCGTCTTGCGCGCATTCCGCGCAGCCGTCATTGTTGACCCATGTCGGACGATCCGCTCCTGCTCGACACCGTGCTCCGGCCCAGCCCGCCCATGAGTCCGCGCGCGCTCGGGATCGTATTCGCCGCGGTTTTGATGGCGAACCTCGCGTTCGCGCTCAATTTTCTTCTGCGCGGCGCCTGGCCGATCGCGCCTTTCATGGGTGCGGACGTGGCGCTGCTGGGCTGGGCGCTGACATCGGCCGCGCGCGCCGCGCGGCGCTATGAACATGTAACGCTCACGCCCTCGAGGCTCGCCATCATCCATCATCCGGTGAAGGGCGCGGAGAAGGCGGTCGAGTTCAATCCCTATTGGGTGCGCGTGAGCGTGGAGAACGAGCCGCAACCGGGAAGCCGTCTTACGCTGACAAGCCATGGCAAGAGCATCCAGGTGGGTGCGTTTCTGGGGCCGAACGAGCGGCTCTCCTTCGCAGATGTCCTGAAGAAAGCGCTCAATGCAGCGCGCGAATTCCGCCCGTCCTAGAGCGCAATCCGGAAAAGTGTGAAGCGGTTTTCCGTTGGATTGCGCGAAAAATATTAAAGTCCGAGCACATCCGCCATCGAATAGAGGCCGGGCTTCTTGCCCTGACCCCAGCGTGCCGCCCGCAACGCGCCGCTGGCGAAGATCGAGCGATCTTCTGCGACATGCGTAAGCTCCACGCGCTCATGGGCGCCCGCAAGTATCACGCGATGCTCGCCCACCACCGTTCCGCCGCGCAACGCCGCAAAGCCGATGGCGCCGGTCTCGCGCGCCCCCGTATGACCGTCGCGCGCGCGCACGGATTTGTCCTTGAGCGAAATATTGCGCCCGTCGGCCGCGGCGTGACCGAGCAGCAAGGCCGTGCCCGATGGCGCATCGACCTTCATGCGATGATGCATCTCCACGATCTCGACGTCGAAATCGGGAAGCGCTTTGGCCGCCTGCTTCACCAGCGCCGCCAGCAGATTGACGCCGAGACTCATATTGCCGGATTTGACGATCACGGCATGGCGCGCGGCCGCGCGGATTTTTTCGTCGTCGTCGGGCGAACATCCCGTGGTTCCGATCACATCCACGATGCGCGCCTGCGCCGCCAAGGCGGCCAGTTCCACCGAAACCGCGGGAGCCGTGAAGTCGACGAGGGCTTGTGCATCGGCGATCGCGGCAAGCGCATCCGAACTTAGTGGAACCCCAAGTGCGCCCGCGCCGGCAAGCTCGCCCGCATCCGTGCCCAGATCGGGATGGCGCTTCGATTCCAGCGCGCACGTGAGCGCGAAATCCTCCGATTCCGCGATGGCGCGGATGAGCGTCCTGCCCATCCGCCCGCCCGCGCCCGCAATGACCACGCGAATCTTGTTCATGGCCTGATCCTAGCGGGCGATCACGCCCTTGTATCGATCCCCTGGCCGTCTTCCTTGCGCGCCACCGTGACCATGGCAGGACGCAGGAGCCGGTCGCCGATCAGATAGCCGACCTGCACCACATTCACGATCGAGCCCGGCGGTTTGCCTTCGCCCGGCACTTCGGCGATGGCCTGGTGGAGATTGGGATCGAAGCGGCCGTCGGAGGTATCGATGGGCCTGACGCCATAGCGCTCCAGTGCGGCCAGCAACTGGCGCTCGGTCGCCTCCACGCCTTCGATCACGCTTTTCGCCTGCGGGCTCAGATGGGCGCGGGCGTCGGCGGGAAGCGCTTCGATGGCACGCTGGAAATTGTCGGCGACGGCCAGGATATCGCGGGCGAATTTGGTGATGGCATATTGCGAGGCTTCGAGCCGGTCGCGCTCGGCGCGCTTGCGCATATTGTCCGCTTCGGCGAGCGCGCGCAGCATGCGGTCCCGCGATTCCGCCGCTTCCGCCCTCAGTGCGGCAAGCTCGTCGTCGCCGTTCGCCTCGGGAACATAATCTTCTTCATCGCCACTCATCATCTCATCCTCTCACGCGAGCAGCCGGCTCACGACCTTGGCGGTATGATCCACCATGGGAATGATGCGCCCGTAATTGAGCCGCGTCGGTCCCAGAACGCCGATCACGCCCACGACCTTGCCTTGCGCGTCCGCATAGGGCGCGGCCACGATCGAGGAACCGGACAGCGAAAACAGCCGGTTCTCCGAACCGATGAAGATGCGCACGCCATCGGCCCGCATAGCGAGTTCCAGAAGCTGGATCAGATCGTTCTTGCGTTCGATGTCGTCGAAGAGGTTGCGGATGCGTTCGAGGTCAGCCTGCGCTTCCACGCTGTCGAGCAGATGCGATTGCCCGCGCACGATCAAAACTTTTTCCTCGCTCGGTGCTGCGCCGGCGGGCGCGGCCAGCGTCGCAAGCCCCTCGGCCACGATCTTGGCGGTCAGCGCGTCGAGCTGGGCGCGTTCGCTTTCGAGCTCTTTCAGGATTTCGCTGCGCGCCGCATCCAGCGTGCGCCCGCGCAGCCGCGCATTGATGTAATTGGCCGCTTCGCTCAATGCCGACACGGGCAGCCCGACAGGCGTATCGATGAGCCGGTTCTCGACCTGCCCGTCCTCGCTCACGATCACGACCAGCGCCTTGCCCGGCGAGATGCCGACAAATTCCACATGCTTGATCGACGAATCCTGTTTCGCGGATACGACGAGGCCCGCGCAGCGCGACAGGCCCGACAGCATCAGCGTCGCCTGGGTGAGAACGTCTTCGATGCCCCGCCCGGTGCCGGAGATGCGCGCCTCGATGGAAGCGCGTTCGCTGGGGCCCAGTTCGCCGATTTCGAGCAGCCCGTCGACGAAGAGCCGCAAGCCCCTTTCGGTCGGCACGCGGCCGGCGCTCGTATGCGGCGCGTAGAGAAGGCCCATGGCTTCGAGATCCGCCATCACGTTGCGGATCGAAGCGGGCGAAAGCGACAGCGGCAGGCGCTGCGAAAGCGTGCGCGAGCCGACGGGCTCGCCGGACGCCAGATAGGCATCCACCAGATGGCGGAAGATCTCGCGCGGCCGCTCGCCCAGCTCGCCGGCCAGGAGTCTCGATGCGGCGGGGTCTCGCGGGACCGTGTTCATGCCTGTTCTAACCCGTTGGAACTGTTTTGTGTTCCGGCGCGGGGCGCGCCGGCGTTTGCGCGCGCGCCCAGCCAAGGCTAGGTAACGGCCTACAACGCGAACTTCAAGGGATCATCATGCGCCCAAGCCAGCGCGCCGCCGATCAAATGCGCGCCGTTCATCTCGAGCCCGGCGTCGCCAAACATGCCGAAGGCTCCTGCCTCGTCAAATTCGGCGACACCCATGTGTTTGTGACGGCGAGCCTGCAGGAGACCGCGCCGCCGTTCCTCAAAGGCACCGGCAAAGGCTGGGTGACGGCGGAATATGGAATGCTGCCGCGCGCGACCCATGAGCGCTCGCGGCGCGAGGCGGCGCAAGGCAAGCAATCCGGCCGCACGCAGGAGATTCAGAGATTGGTCGGGCGGTCATTGCGCGCGGTCTGCGATCTCGCCGCACTAGGCGAACGGCAGATCGTCATCGATTGCGACGTGATCCAGGCTGATGGCGGCACGCGCACGGCCTCGATCACCGGCGGCTTTGTGGCGCTTTCCCAATGCATCGCCTTCATGAAGAGAACCGGAATGGTGACCAAGCCCGCGATCAAGGATCACGTGGCGGCGGTCTCCTGCGGCATCTTCAAGGGAACGCCGGTTCTCGATCTCGATTACGCCGAAGATTCTTCGGCCGAGACGGACGCGAATTTCGTGCTCACCGGTTCGGGCGGAATGGTGGAGATCCAGGGCACGGCCGAAGGCGCGCCCTTCACCGAGGAAGAATTGGCCGCGCTGGTGAAGCTCGCGCGCAAGGGCATCGGCGAGCTTGTCGAACTGCAGAAGAAGGCGCTGGCGTGAAGCTCGGCCCCGTTCTGGTCGTCGCCAGCCATAATCCGGGCAAGCTGCGCGAGATCAGGGATTTGCTTGGCCCCTTCGGAATCGAAACGAAAGGCGCCGCCGAACTGGGACTTGCCGAACCGGAAGAAACCGGAACGACATTCGCCGAAAACGCGGCGTTGAAAGCGCGCGCAGCAGCGCAAGCGAGCGGCTTGCCGTCACTGGCCGACGATTCCGGTTTGGCGGTTGAGGCGCTGAACGGCGCACCGGGAATCTATTCCGCGCGCTGGGCGGGCGAGAAAAAAGATTTTGGGCTTGCGATGGCGCGCGTCGAGCGCGAGTTGCAAGGCAAACAAGATCGCTCCGCCAAATTCGTCTGCGCGCTGGCATTGGCCGAGCCCGATGGCGGCACGCAAATCTTCGAAGGCGAAGTGAAGGGTCGCCTCGTCTTTCCGCCGCGAGGATCAAAAGGCTTCGGCTACGATCCGATCTTCATGGCGGACGGCATGGACAAGACTTTCGGCGAAATCGAGCCCGCGCTGAAACATTCCATCAGCCATCGCGCGCGGGCCTTCGAAAAGCTGGTAAAGTCGCTGGCATGAGCGAATTCGGGATTTATATGCATTGGCCGTTCTGCGCGGCCAAATGCCCCTATTGCGATTTCAATTCCCATGTCCGCTCGGAGATCGACGAAGCGGGGTGGACGCGCGCAATTGTCCGCGAGCTCGAATTCATGGCGTCGCTGCAAAGCGAAAAGCCCGTCGTGCAGACCGTTTTCTTCGGCGGCGGCACGCCCTCGCTGATGAGCGGCAAAGCGGTTGGAACCGTGCTCGATGCGATTGCGAGATTGTGGCCGCAAGCCAACGACGTCGAAATCACGCTCGAAGCCAACCCGGCCAGCGCCGATGCGGCACGCTTCGCCGCCTATCGCGCGGCAGGCGTCAATCGCCTGTCGCTGGGCGTTCAGGCGCTAAACGATGCCGATCTGAAATTCCTCGGCCGCCTGCACGACGTGGCCGAGGCGAAATCCGCGCTCGCCACCGCGATGAAGAATTTCGAGCGCGTTTCGCTCGACCTCATCTATGCGCGGCCGAAGCAGACTCCGGCGGAATGGCGAAACGAATTGAAAGAAGCTCTATCCTTCGGAACCGAGCATCTTTCGCTCTATCAGCTCACCATCGAACCGGCCACGCCTTTCGCGGTTCTTGCGCGCAGCGGCGAATTGAAAATCCCGCAAGACGATGCCGCCGCGACGCTCTACGAGATCACGCAGGAATTGTGCGAAGCGGCGGGGCGCCCGGCCTACGAGATTTCCAATCATGCGAAGCCCGGCCGCGAGTGCCGCCACAATCTCATCTATTGGCGCTATGGCGATTATGTCGGCACAGGCCCCGGCGCGCATGGGCGCATCGCTTCGAACGGCAAACGCATCGCAACCTTTTGCGAAAAGCTTCCCGAACGCTGGCGCGAGCGCGTCGAGCAGAACGGCCATGGAATCGCGGAGCGGAACGAAATCCGGGTATCGGATGGCGCGCGCGAACATCTTCTGATGAATCTGCGCCTGGCCGAAGGTCTCGACCTTTCGTCTTATGAAAAGCGCTGGAATACGAAGCCGGATTCGTCGCGCGTGAATTCGTTGGCGCATGACGGTTTTGTCGTCCAAAACGAAAACCGCCTTGCCGCAACGCCCAAGGGAAGATTGGTGCTGAATGCGCTGATCGCGGCGCTGGCGAACTGATCACGATCCGATATGCTGGAACGTCACCTGCGCCGGCGCCACGACCTTGAAGCCGTCGGGCTCGACGCCCATCACCGCGAGGCCCCGCTCGGCCGTGCCGTCGGGAGCGAAGCGGAAAATGCCGTCCACGCCCGCATAGCCGTTGGGATCGGCAATCGCCGCCGGCGTGAAGCGGTGATAGGGCACGCCGGGCGCGAGCAATGCCGCCAGCGATACCGCGTCATAGGCGAGCGAGGCCAGCGGCGGCGGCAGGGCGCCGAAATCGGTCTTGTATTTGGCATTGAAGGCGTCGTCTGCGGCGGGCGCGGGCGCGGGGAACCAGCCGCCGGTCAATTGCGGCGCGGATTGGATCGAGGGATCGTCCCAAAGTCCGGTGCCCAGCAATTGCACATGGGTGGAATCGATTCCGTCGAAGGTCAGCGTCGGCGCCATCTGTTTGAGCAGCGAGCCGCCTTGCGCGATCAGGACCGCGTCGGGCCTGGAATCGGCAATGGTCTTGGCGGGATCGGTGACATTGCCGCTCGCCGCGTCATAGCGCGCGACGACCGTCACGCGCCCGCCGAGCGCCGTCACATTGGTCTGGAAAGCGGCCGCGATGTGGTCGCCATAGGCATTGTTGGGAACGAGTGCCGCGAAATTCGAATGTCCCTGCGAGGCGGCATAGGAAACGATGCGCTTGACCTCGTTCTCCGGCTGGAAGCTCAAAAGATAGACGCCCGGCTGCGCC
>DATIZS010000373.1:0-10426 GCA_035516955.1 Rhizomicrobium sp. | reverse complement strand
ATCCTTAACGATAACATCGGGGGCGCCTTTCTGAACTGCTTTATGGTCATTTCAGGGCAATCGGGTGCGCTCATTGCAAATTCCGCCCCAAAAGCCTATATTTCAGTTACGTGGTTCTTACGTCCCTGTCAGACGAAGCACTTCTGTCTTTCTGACCCGCCTTTCGCGCGCCGGACGAACCGAATACTTCCTTTAGACTCCGATGTTGTTACTCACGTTCGTCCCTGCATATCGCAGGCACGAAATCTGATGATCTAAAGGAAATACAATGACCATCGGCACCGTGAAGTTCTTCAATTCCTCCAAAGGCTTTGGCTTTATCGCCCCGGATGGCGGCGGCAAGGACGTGTTCGTCCATGCGTCAGCTCTGGAAGCGGCGGGCATCCGCTCGCTGGGCGAAGGCCAGAAAGTCTCGTTCGACATCCAGCCGGATGCGCGCGGGTCCAAGGCCGCGAACCTGCAACTCGCCTAATTCGGGTTGGGCGGCTGCCGGACAGGTGGCCGCCCTTCTCTTTCAGGAGATTTCATGTCCCCATTCAAACCGACTTCTCCCCTCCATCCTTCAAACGCCAATCCGCGCGCGCGTCAGGATCCGATGGTGTTGTGGGAAGACCGCACCACTTTGGTGAAGAAGGAAGTCGAGGCCGAGCGCGCCGCCAGCGACGCCAAGATCGCCAAATTGCGCGCCCTGCGTCTGGCCAAGGAAGCGGCCGACAAGGAAAATCCTCCGCCTCCGGAAAATCCCAAGCCCGCGCGCCGGAAACTTCACATCAAATAGCGTAAGCACCCATTCAGCGTGCCTGCTGCTTCACCGCGGCGATGGCCTGCATGCCATTGGCCAGCGGTTTGTCCACCCGGACATGGAAGCCCAAGAGCCGCAAATCTGCCAGCACGTCCGCCACGCCCAGGCGTATCTTGCGGAAGCTGCTTTTGTGAAGCGACCAGCTTTCGCCTTCGCGGACATAAATTAGATCGTTGATCACCACGTGATCGCTTTCGAATTCCAGCACACAGGTCATGATGCGGTCGGCATCGGCGCGGATTGGTAAGAACCGATCCAGCCCTTCGCGCTCGATGGAAAGATCGCGGAACGTGAGCGCCAGGATTCCACCGGGCTTCAGCGCCCGGTGCGCGTCGGCCAGAAGCTGCGAGACATCTTCCAGGCTCGGGAGATGGGTGAGCGTGTCGCCCATGCAGACGATGGCCGAGGCGGAATCCGGCGCGGCGAATTGCTTCAAGTCACGGATGTCGGCGCGAACCGGTTTGATGGTCGCGCCTTTGGCGTGGGTTTGAAGCTCGTCCAGCAGGATCTGGCTTCCGTCCACCGCCATCACCGGCGAGAACCCCAGCTTCACCAGCGCTGCCGTCTGATAACCGGGCCCGCAGCCCAGATCGATGGCAATGCCGCTGCCGTGCACGCCCAATTCCTCCAGCAGCGCCTGCTGCTCGGCCGCCTTGGCGTCAAACGCCGTGCCCACCATCCAGGAATAATGGCGGGCGAGAAGCGTCTCATAATGTTTGGCAGCGTCCGACATGGTGCCGCTTACTCCCACTCGATAGTGCCCGGCGGTTTGCTCGTCACGTCATAGACCACCCGGTTGATGCCCTTCACTTCGTTGATGATGCGCGTCGCCACGCGGCTCAAGAAGGAATGCGAGAAAGGATAAGAATCCGCCGTCATGCCGTCGGTGGAGGTGACGGCGCGCAGTGCGCAGACGTGATCGTAGGTGCGCGCGTCGCCCATCACGCCGACCGTTTTCACCGGCAGAAGCACGGCGAAGGCCTGCCAGATTTCATCGTAAAGGCCGGCCTTGCGGATCTCGTCGAGATAGATGGTATCGGCTTCGCGCAAGATGTCGAGCTTGTCCTTGCTGATCGCGCCGGGCACGCGGATGGCAAGCCCCGGGCCCGGGAACGGATGGCGGCCGACGAAAGCGGGCGGCAATCCCAGCTCGCGGCCGAGCGCGCGGACTTCATCCTTGAAGAGTTCGCGCAGCGGCTCGACCAGCTTCATGTTCATGCGCTCGGGCAGGCCGCCGACATTGTGATGCGATTTGATGGTGACCGATGGCCCGCCCGCGAACGACACGCTTTCGATCACGTCGGGATAGAGCGTTCCTTGCGCCAGGAACTCCGCGCCGCCGATCCTTCCCGCTTCGCGCTCGAAAATATCGATGAAGCTGGAGCCGATGATCTTGCGCTTCTTTTCCGGATCGTCCACGCCCGCCAGACGCGACAGAAACAATTCCTCCGCTTCCGCATGCACCAGCGGGATGTTGTAGTGATTGCGGAAGAGCGAAACGACTTCCTCCGCCTCGCCCGCGCGCATCATGCCCGTATCGACGAAGATGCAGGTGAGCTGATCGCCGATGGCTTCGTGGATGAGAACCGCGGCGACGCTCGAATCGACGCCGCCGGACAATCCGCAGATCACGCGCGATTTGCCGACCTGCGCGCGGATCCGGGCGATGGCTTCGGCGCGGAAGGCTTTCATGTTCCAGCCGGGCTTGATGCCGGCGATGTTCTGCACGAAATTGGTCAGCAATGCCGCGCCCCTCGGCGTATGCACCACTTCGGGATGGAACATCGTGCCGTAGAATTTGCGGCGCTCGTCGGCGATCACCGCGAACGGCGCGGATTCGCTTTTCGCCACGACATGAAATCCCGCCGGCAGCGCCACCACGCGGTCACCATGGCTCATCCACACATCGTCTTTCGCGCCCAGCGCCCAGACATTTTCGAAGAGCGGGCTCTGGCCCGTGACTTCGATCTGGGCGCGGCCGAATTCGCGCCCCGCCGCACCTTCGACGCGCCCGCCGAGCTGGGCCACCATCGTCTGCTGTCCATAGCAGATGCCGAGCACCGGCACGCCGAGCCCGAACACGCTTTCGGGTGCGCGCGGCGTTGCCGCATCGAGCACGCTCGCCGGACCGCCGGAGAGAATCACCGCTTTGGGTTTGGACGCAGCCAGCGCCTCATCGGCCTTGTTGAAAGGCACGATCTCGCAATAGACGCCGCCCTCGCGCACGCGCCGCGCGATAAGCTGGGTGACTTGCGATCCGAAATCGATGACGAGAACCGGCGCCGCCATGTCCGCCTATAGGATGGGGCTTAAGGCTTGTCCAGCGCGCCGACGGCGGCGTCGGCCTCGGGCTTGCCGGACTTGGCGAGTGCCGCGCGCACGGCCAGCGTTTCGGGGCAATGCGGCCCGCAGGTGCGCTCGAGAAGATCGAGGTTCTTGCTCGCGCCCGCGCTGTTTCCCACCGCGAGATCGGCGAGCGCCATGCCCTTGAGCGCGGTCTTGTCGGCCGGATCTATGAAGAGCGCGTCGTCGTAATATTTGATCGCGGCATAGGGATGGCCGGTGCGGCTGTAGAGATCGCCGAGCGCGATGTAATTCTGAGGATCGGCGGGATGGGCCACGATCGCCGACTGGATCAGAAGCAGCGCCTCCGCGATCTGGCCCTTGTCCTCGGCTGCGCGCGAACGCGCGATCAGCGTGGGATCGGGATGGGCGAAGGCGGGAAGGGCGGTGAAGGCGAAAGCGGCTGCGGTGAAGAGAACGCGCACGGATCTGGTCATGAAATCATTCCTGGCTCGAAAGCGCGGCCGCGAAGAAGCCGTCGGTGCCCGTAAGATAGGGGGATGCGCGGAAGAATTCACCCATGCCGGGGGGCTCGGGCGCGTCCCAAATGTCGCGCCGGAGCCGGGCGGCGGAGAGGATCGAAAACCGGGGGTTTTGCTCCAGAAAACGGGCGATCCGGCGTTCGTTTTCGGCGGGCAGGACGGAGCAGGTGACATAGACGAGCCGGCCGCCCGGCTTGAGATGCCCGGCCCCCTCGGCCAAGAGCCGGTCCTGGAGCCGGGTGAATTCGGCCAGTCTGGCCGGGGTGAGCCGCCATTTCAGCTCCGGCTGGCGGCGCCAGGTGCCCGAGCCGCTGCAGGGCGCATCGACGAGCACGAGATCGAAGGGGCCTTCCGCGTCGTTCCGGATGATGGTGACGCCCGCCCGGGCGGCGCGTTCTTTGAGCCGCTCCAGCGCATCGGCGCGGATGTCGCGGGCAACGATCTCGCCTTCATTATTCATGGCCGCCGCCAGCGCCAGCGATTTGCCGCCGGCGCCCGCCGCCAGATCGAGCACGCGCGATCCCGGCCTCGCGCCGCAGAGCTGCGACACGATCTGGGAGGCTTCGTCCTGGAATTCGAAGAGACCGTTTTCGAAGGCCGAGGATTTGCTTAAGGCCGCCGAGCCTTCACCCGGCGGGATGCGAATAGCGAATGGCGCATAGCGAGCAGGGTCCGCGTCGTATCCGGCTTCGCGCAATTGTTGAAGCACTTCCCCGCGCGTGGCTTTGAGTGTGTTCACACGCAGATCGACGGGCGCGCGTTCCAGGAACGCGGCCATTTCCGGCAGGAGATTTTCGCCGAAGCGTTCGGCAAGTTCGCCTTGCAGGAATTCGGGGAATTCGCCCTGCACATGCAGCGGCGGAGGTTCCTTCGGCGGGACGAGGATGAAGGCGCGCTCCTCTTCGCTCAGCTTGGGCGGCGCGTATTTTTCGCCGCTGAAAATTTCTTCGAGTGCCGCTTCGTCGAAGCCTTCATTCAATAATGACGCGATGGCGAGCGCACGCGGATCTTCGCTCTGCATGCGCCAGGCAAAGGACGCGCGACGGCGCATGATTGCGAAAATCCGCTCGCCGATGGACGCGCGATCCTTCGATCCCGCATAGCGATGGCCCCGCGCCCAATCGCGCAAATAGCGGTCGGCGGGCTGATCGGTGCTCGCGAGCCCGCCGAGAATTTCAATGACGGCTTGAACGCGGGCGGAAGGGTTCATGCACCATCCCTTTCCTCCCCCGTTTACGGGGGAGGTGTCGCGGAACGCGACGGAGGGGGCGTGCGCGGAGTTCGCCCCCCTCCCCGCCTTCCGCCTTCGCTCTGCGAGCTTCGGCGGACAAGTCGGCGGTACTCCCCCCGTAAACGGGGGGAGAAAACGTAATTATTGCCCCCCCGGATAGTTCGGGCTTTCGCGCGTGACGAGCACATCGTGGACATGGCTTTCGCGAAGCCCCGCGCCCGTGATGCGCACGAATTTCGCGCCTCTGTGGAAATCCTCGATGGTCTTGCAGCCGGTATAGCCCATCGCCGCGCGAAGCCCGCCGATGATCTGATGCACCACGGTCGCGACCGGGCCTTTGTAAGGCACCTGCCCTTCCACGCCTTCGGGCACGAGTTTCAGCGCGTCCTTCACTTCGGCCTGGAAGTAGCGGTCGGCGGACCCGCGCGCCATCGCGCCCAGCGAACCCATGCCGCGATAGCCTTTGTAGGAACGGCCCTGATAGAGGAACACTTCGCCGGGACTTTCTTCGGTGCCCGCGAGCAGCGAACCCACCATCGCGACATCGGCGCCCGCCGCGATGGCCTTGGCGAGATCGCCGGAATATTTGATGCCGCCGTCGGCCACGACGGGAATGCCCGATTTCTGCGCCGCCGACACCGCATCCATGATCGCGGTCAGTTGCGGCACGCCCACGCCCGCCACCACGCGCGTGGTGCAGATCGAGCCCGGCCCGATGCCGACCTTGATCGCGTCGGCGCCCGCATCGATCAGCGCTTTCGCGCCTTCGGCGGTCGCGATGTTTCCGGCGAGCACCTGCGTGTAATTGCTCTCCTTCTTGATGCGCGAAACGGTTTCGAGCACGCCTTTGGAATGGCCGTGCGCGGTGTCGACCACCACGACATCGCATTCGGCATCGATCAGGGCGAGTGCGCGCTTGACGCCGTCGGCGCCCACATTCGTCGCCGCCGCCACGCGCAGACGCCCGCGTTCGTCCTTGCAGGCGTTGGGATATTTCTGCGCCTTCTCGATGTCCTTCACCGTGATGAGGCCGACGCAGCGATATTGATCGTCCACCACGAGGATCTTTTCGATGCGGTGCTGGTGCAGCAGCTTCTTGGCTTCCTCCGCGCCCACGCCCTCGCGTACGGTGACGAGTTTCTTCGTCATCAATTCGCGCACGGGCTGGCGCGTGTCGGTGGCGAAACGCACATCGCGATTGGTGAGGATGCCGACGAGCTTGCCGGCGTTGCCGCCGCGCGCATCTTCCACCACCGGAATGCCGGAGATGCGGTAGCGCTCCATCAGCGCCAGCGCGTCGGCGAGGGTCGCGTCCGGATTGATCGTGACCGGATTGACCACCATGCCGCTTTCGAACTTCTTCACGCGCCGGACCTGCTCGGCCTGCTCGGCGATGGAAAGATTGCGGTGGATCACGCCCATGCCGCCGGCCTGCGCCATGGCGATGGCGAGCCCCGCTTCCGTCACCGTATCCATGGCGGCGGAGATGAGCGGAATGCCGAGCTCGACGGTTTTCGTGAGCCTTGTTCTGGTATCGACCTGGCCGGGAAGCACCTCGGACGCCGCAGGCACCAGGAGCACATCGTCGAAGGTCAGGGCCTCGCGGATGGTCATGGGCGGCGCTCCGTCTTGGAGCCCGGAGGCAATAACAGTGTCCCTGCGTTCGCGCAAGTGGAGCGGATTTGCCGCGGATTCCGGGCATTCCGGACCCGCCGCGCCGGGCCTTTCCGCCTGCCCGAATTGCTTTAGAATCGCAGGCGTTATCCGGGGCCGCCCATGCATCTGCCGCACCGATTCTACAAATTCCCCTTCCGCTTCGATGTCGCCCGGCTGAAGGCCGAGCTTTTCGCCATTCCCGAAGAGGCGTGGCGCCATCATCCGCAGGATTTTTCCGGCAATTCGGCGCTGCCGCTGATCTCCACCAATGGCGATATCGACGACAACGGCTTCGAAGCGCCGATGATGCCGACCGATTATCTGAAGTCCTCTCCTTATATCCAGCAGATCCTCGGCGAATTCCGCACGCTGCTCGGCCGCGCGCGCTTCATGCGGCTCGAGCCCGGCTTCGGCGTGCCCGAACATTTCGACGTGCAATATTACTGGCGCACGCATAGCCGCGTGCACATCCCCATCGTCACCGATCCCGCGATCCGCTTTCACTGCGAAAGCGAGAGCGTGCACATGGCCGAGGGCGAAGCCTGGACCTTCGACAATTGGCGCATGCATCAGGTGGTGAACGAGACGCCCGTCAGGCGCGTGCATCTGACCTTCGACACCTTCGGCTCGACCGATTTCTGGGAGCTCGCGAAACCTTTGGGGCAAGAGCCGCCGCCGCGTCTCATTCCCTTCCGGCCGGGGGCGCAGCCGAAACTGATCTTCGAGACCTATGCGGGCGAGCCCGCCATGACGCCGGCCGAGCTCGATCTCGAACTCACGCAATTGATGGCCGACATGGCCGCCCATCCCGGCAACGACGCGGCCGAGATGGCGCATGTGCGGGCGCTGACCGAATCGATGCGCAAGGAATGGCGCACCGTCTGGCATCTCTATGGGCCGACGGCGAAGGGCTTGCAGGGAATGGCTGCACTGGCCGGCTGGGCGAAGAATGCGGGCGCCTCGGTTTCGCGCAATCTGATGCTGGCGAGCAACGGGCGGCCGCTTCAGACCGTCCTGACCGCGACCTTCGGCGCCATGATCAAGCCCACCGCGCAATTCCGCGTCGGAGGGCCGGCGGGCCGCGCGGTTCCGCGCTTCGAAAAACCCGTCTTCATCATGGCGGCGCCGCGCTCGGGCAGCACGCTGCTCTTCGAATCGCTCGGAGCCAACGAAGCGTTCTGGACGCTGGGCGGCGAAGGCCATCAGCATGTCGAGCGCATCGACGCGCTGAAAATGCGCGCGCGCGATTTTTCCTCCAACCGCCTGACGAAAGACGATGTGGACGCGGAGACCGCCCAGCAATTGCTCGCCAATTATCTCGTGAGCCTGCGCAATGCGAAGGGCGAGCTTTTCACCGATCTCGAGCCCGCGCCGAAATCGGTGCGCTTCCTCGAAAAGACGCCGAAGAATGCGCTGCGCATTCCCTTCTTCAAGGCGATCTTTCCGGATGCGAAGTTCATCTTCCTCCATCGCGAGCCGCGCGCGAATATGAGCGCCATCATCGAGGCGTGGCGCTCGGGCCGCTTCGTCACCTATCGCGATCTGCCGGGTTGGAGCGGGCCGCCCTGGTCGCTGCTGCTCATTCCCGGCTGGCGCGAATTGATCGGCCGCGATCCCGGCGAGATCGCCATGCGCCAATGGCGCGACACCAACGCCATGATCCTTGACGATCTGGCGGCACTTGCCCCGAACGATTGGTGCGCGGTGTCTTACGAAGAATTCCTCGCCGATCCGGGGCGCGAACTGGAGCGGCTTTGCGCCTTTGCCGGCGTCGCCTACAGCGAGGGGATGCGCGCGATCGCCACGCGCCCGCTCAAGCCCTCGCGCTACACGCTGACCCCACCCGATCCGCAGAAATGGCGCAAGAATGAATCGCTGATCGCGCCGCATCTGGCCGGAACGGAAGCGGTGGCCGAACGCCTTGCACAGCTCGGCGCGCGGGCCAAAAAAGCCGAACGCGTATAGCTATTCGCCGCCCTTGAACCCCATCGCCACCAGATAAAGCTCCACCGATTCCGCGCGGGATGCTGGCGGCTTGACATGTTTGACGCTCGCGAATTGCCGCTTGATGCGCGCAAGAAGATCGCCCGTGGCGCCGCCCTGGAACACCTTGCCCACGAACGCGCCGCCCGGCTTCAGGACCTCGCTCGTAATATCGAGTGCGGCTTCGAGCAGCGCCATGGTGCGGATATGGTCGGTGGCGCGGTGGCCGGTCGTGGGCGCGGCCATGTCGGAGAGCACGACATCGGCCGGCCCGCCGAGCACCGCTTTCAGCCGCGCCGGCGTTTGCGCGTCGAGGAAATCGGCGCGGACGAACTCGACGCCCGCAACCGGCTCCATCTCCAGAATGTCGGTCGCGACGATCCTGCATCCGCGCGCCGCCGCCACCTGGCTCCAGCCGCCGGGCGCGGCGCCCAGATCGAGCACGCGCGCGCCTTTCTTCAGAAAATGGAATTTGTCGTCGAGCTCGATCAGCTTGAAGGCGGCGCGGCTCCTATAGCCCTTCGACTTGGCGGCGCGCACATAGGGATCGTTGAGCTGGCGCTCGAGCCAGCGCGTGGAGGAGGCGCTGCGCCCCTTCGCGCTTTTCACGCGAACGGATTTCGCCCCGCGCCCCGAAGATTTGCGCGCCGTCAAATCCCGGCCTCCGCCATCTGCTCGCGCAGCATGCCGTCGCGCAGGCCCCTGTCGGCAACGCGCAATTCGGCGCAGGGCCATTCGGCATGAATGGCGGCGAAGATGGCGCAGCCCGGCAGAACGAGATCGGCGCGCTCGGCGCCCACGCAAGCAAGGCCCGCACGGGCCTCGCGATCCATGGCGAAGAGGCGCGCGACGATGGCAAGGATATCGGCGCATTCGTGCCAGCTCCCGTCCACGCGCGCGCGGATATAATGGGGAAGGCCGAGCGCGATGCCGGCCAGCGTCGTGACCGTGCCCGACGTGCCCAGAAGATGAACGGCGCCCACGTCGATCTGCGCCGCGGCCTCCAGACGCTTCTTCGCGCCCGAAAACATCGGCGTGATCGCCTCGAGATAATCTTCGAGCGGGCGATCGGCGCCCAGCGTTTCGGCCAGCGTCACCACGCCCGCATCCAGCGAGACCGAAGACGGCGATTGCGCGCGGTCCGCCCCTTTGCGCATCCAGATCAGCTCCGTCGAGCCGCCGCCGATATCGAACACGAGCGCGCCCTCATAGCGCCGCCCGATCAGCGGCTCGCAACCCAGCGCCGCCAGCCGCGCCTCCTCTTCGGACGTCACGATGTCGAGCGCAAGACCCGTCTCCGCGCGCACGCGCGCCACGAGCTCGCCCGCATTGGCGGCCCTGCGGCAGGCCTCCGTCGCGATGGCGCGCAGATGCGTGACGCGGTTTGCGGCGAGCCGCTCAGCGCAGATCGCAAGCGCGGCCACCGTGCGCTCGATGCCGGCGGGGCCGAGCCGTCCCGTCTCGGCCAGCCCCTCGCCCAGGCGCACGATGCGCGAGAAGGAATCGATGACCCGAAAGCCCCCGCCCGAGGCCGGCCGCGCGATCAGGAGGCGGCAATTGTTGGTCCCCAAGTCGATGGCCGCGAATACTGGCCCATCGGGGCGCGGCGATTTGGGCCCGCGCGCACGCTCCTTCCGCCTTTTCTTGGGGTGATTGGATTTCATTTGCGAAGAGCCGCCCCATTATTGATTCGTTTCCCGTATAGAACCCGGATGGGGGGCTTCGCGCCAGTCTTGAAGGGGTGGGCCGCTTGCGTTAAACGGGCCGCCCGGCCTTTGGGGGATCGTCTAACGGTAGGACAGCGGACTCTGACTCCGCCAGTCTAGGTTCGAATCCTAGTCCCCCAACCAGCCTTTCCCGGTATGTTGGCGCAAACGCCACTGGCTGCTGCCGAAGACGGGGCGCGAGGATTATTCGAACCTTGGAAAA
>DATIZS010000372.1:0-6507 GCA_035516955.1 Rhizomicrobium sp. | reverse complement strand
TGATGGCGGTCAGGGACGCCCGTGTCTTACTTTGTTTTGGCGGGTGCGGCATCCGATGCGAGCTGCATCTTGATGATCCTGTCGGGGTTGGTCACCGCGCCATCATTCTCCTTCGATCCCTTTTTGATCTTGTCTACGACGTCCATGCCGGCAATCACTTCGCCGAACACGGTGTACTGGCCGTCAAGAAAGGAGGAATCCGCGAGGCAGATGAAGAATTGTGAATTGGCCGAATTGGGATCTTGGGAGCGCGCCATGCCGAGCGTGCCGCGTTTGAACGGCGTGGCGGTGAATTCCGCCGGCAGATTGGGGAGGTCGGATTTGCCCGCGCCCGTGCCGGTCGGATCGCCCGTCTGCGCCATGAAGCCCGGGATCACGCGATGGAAGACGATGCCGTCATAGAAACCGCGCCCCGCAAGTTCCTTGATGCGCGTCACATGATTGGGCGCGAGATCGGGCCTCAGCGCGATCACCACCGGCCCGGTCTTCAAATCCATGACGATATGTTCGGCCATCACGCTTTCCTTCGTTCACTGCAACGCTTCATCACCAGATCGGCGACATAAGGCGTCAGGAACGGCTTCACATTGCCGCCCAGCATCGCGATCTCCTTCACCAGCCGCGAGGCGATGGCCTGGTGGCGCGGATCGGCCATCAGAAACACCGTTTCGATGTCAGGATTGAGGCGCTGGTTCATGCCCACCATCTGGAATTCGTATTCGAAATCGGAGACGGCGCGCAGGCCCCGCACGATCACGTTTGCGCCGATATCCTCGGCGAATTTCACGAGCAGGCAATCGAAGGTCTTCACCTCGATGGAGGCGTGACCGTTGCCGGCGAGCGGCTGGGTCTCGTGGCGCACCATCTCGACGCGCTCCGCGAGCGTGAACATGGGCGATTTCGACGGATTGGTCGAAACCCCGATCACCAGATGATCGACCAGCTTCACCGCGCGGCCGATGATATCGAGATGGCCGAGCGTCACCGGATCGAAAGTGCCCGGATAAAGACCGACATGTTTCCGCGTCATGGCGCCGTCTCCGCTTCGCCGCTTTCCTCGATTCGTTCGACCGAAACCACGCGCTCGCCTTCGTCGAGGCGGAAGAGGACGACGCCCTGCGCCGCCCTGCCCTGCACGCTGACGCCGGCGGCGCCCAGCCTTATGGTCTGGCCCATATTGGTGATGAGCATGACATCGTCGGTCTGCTCGACCGGAAATCCCGCGATGATCGCGGTGTTCTTGCGGCCCATGCCCAGCGCCACGATGCCCGAGCCGCCGCGGCCGGTGACGCGGTATTCATAGGAGCTGGTGCGCTTGCCGAAGCCGTTCTCCGAAACCGCAAGCACGAATTGCTCGCGCGCGCCGAGCGCGGCATAACGCTCGGGCGTCAGAGTCGCTTCCTCGACCGCCTCCTCGGCTTCTTCGCTCACCTCTTCGGCGGGTGCTTCTTCGCCCGAGGCGCGGCGCACCGCACTGGCCTGCTTGAGATAAGCGCGCGCTTCGGCGGTGCTGGCGTCGGAATGATGCAGCAGCGACAGGCTCACCACTTCGTCATCCTTGGCCAATTTGATGCCGCGCACGCCGGTGGATTCGCGGCCCTTGAACACGCGCACATCGCTCACCGGGAAGCGGATGCATTTGCCGCCGCGCGTGGTGAGCAGGATATCGTCCTGATCGGTGCAGACCTGCACGCCCACGATGCCGTCGCCCGCTTCGAGCTTCATGGCGATCTTGCCGTTGCGGTTGATCGAGGCGAAATCGGAAAGCTCGTTGCGCCGCACATCGCCCGATTTGGTGGCGAAGACGACGTGCAATTTTTCCCATTGGGATTCGTCTTCCGGCAGCGGCAGGATCGTCGTGATGCGCTCGCCTTCGCCGAGCGGCAAGAGATTGACCATCGCCTTGCCGCGGCCCTGGATGCGCGCTTCGGGCAGCCGCCACACTTTCAATTTGTAGGCCATGCCGGTCGACGAAAAGAACACCAGCGGCGCATGCGTGTTGGCGGCGAAAATCTTGGTGACGAAATCCTCCTCGCGCGTCGCCATGCCCGAGCGGCCTTTGCCGCCGCGGCCCTGCACGCGATATTCGGCGAGCGCCGTGCGCTTGATATAGCCCGCATGCGTCACGGTGATCGCCACATCCTCGCGCTCGATCAGCGCTTCGTCCTCGATCTCGACTTCCGCGTCGACGAGTTCGGTCAGGCGCGGCGTCGCGAATTCCTTCTTCACCGCTTCGAGCTCGGCCTTCGCGATGGCGAGCACGCGCGCGCGGCTTTTCAATATGTCGAGATAATCCTTGATCGCTTCGCCGAGCTTTTCCACTTCCTCGGCGATTTCGGAAATGCCGAGCGCGGTCAGGCGCGCCAGCCGGATTTCGAGGATGGCTTTGGCCTGTTCCTCGGAGAGCTTGATGGTGCCGTCCGCCGCGATCGTGTGGCGCGGATCGGCGATCAGCGCGATCAGCGGCGCCACATCCTTCGCCGGCCAGGCGCGCGCCATCAATCGTTCTTTTGCGGCGGTGCCGTCGGCGGCGGCGCGGATCAGCGCGATCACCTCGTCGATATTGGCGACGGCGATGGCGAGGCCCACCAATATATGTCCGCGGTCGCGCGCCTTGGCGAGTTCGAAGCGGGTGCGCCGCGTGATGACTTCCTCGCGGAAGCCGACGAAGGAGGCAACCAGATCCTTCAGATTCATCAGGCGCGGGCGGCCGCCATCCAGCGCCAGCATGTTGACGCCGAAGCTCATCTGAAGATCGGAGAAACGGTAGAGCTGGTTCAGAACCACTTCGCTCGAGGCGTCGCGCTTCAGCTCGATCACCACGCGCATGCCATGGCGGTCGCTTTCGTCGCGGATATCGCCGATGCCTTCGATGCGCTTGTCGCGCACGAGTTCGGCGATGCGCTCCTGCAGCCGCGCCTTGTTCACCTGATAGGGAAGCTCGGTGACGATGATGGCTTCGCGGTCTTTGCGGATTTCCTCGACATGGCAGCGTGCGCGCATGAGGATCGACCCGCGCCCCCGCGCCAGCGCGCCGCGCGCCGCCTGCTTGCCGATGATGAGCCCGCCGGTCGGGAAATCCGGGCCCGGCACGATCTCCGTCAATTGCTCCAGATTGATCGAAGGATCGTCGATATAGGCGAGACACGCATCGACCACTTCGCCCAGATTGTGCGGCGGCACATTCGTCGCCATCCCGACCGCGATGCCGCTTGCGCCATTGACGAGCAAATTCGGAAACCGCGACGGCATCACCACCGGCTCTTTGACCGTGGCGTCGTAATTGTCCGTCCATTCGACCGTGTCCTGGTCGATATCTTCGCTCAGCAGATGGGCGATCTTGGCGCGGCGCACTTCGGTGTAGCGCATCTGTGCGGGCGAATCGCCATCCACCGAACCGAAATTGCCCTGCCCGTCGATCAAGGGCGCGCGCATGGAAAAACTCTGCGCCATGCGCACCAGCGCGTCGTAGATCGACTGGTCGCCATGCGGATGGTACTTGCCCATCACGTCGCCCACGATCAGCGCGGATTTGCGATAGGGCTTGTTCCAGTCGCGCCCGTTTTCGTGCATCGAATAGAGGATGCGCCGGTGCACGGGCTTGAGCCCGTCGCGCGCATCGGGCAGCGCGCGGGCGACGATCACGCTCATCGCATAATCGAGGTAGGAGCGCTTCAGCTCGTCCTCGATGGCGATGGGGCTTATGCTGGATCCGCCCTGCGGGCCGGTGCCGGGGCCTTCCGTATCGCTCAAATCCTGCTCCTTGGCGGGCCCGCAAAACGGGTGCCGAAAACCGTCACATAACTAGCATTTCGAGCGAGCCCCAAGCCAGCAAAACATGAAGGCGAACGGGCGAGCCTCGCGCACGAAGGAATTGCATCGGCGGGCATAAAGATTCATCGTGATTCCGATGCGAATCAGAAGGGGCGGCGCAATCGGGCTCCATCGCCGCCGGACTTGCATGCAACGCCTGGGCGTTTTCATCGTTGCGGCGCTGTTAGCTTTGTCGGGCGCGGCGGGCGCGAGCTACGCCGCCGACACCGCGCCGGATACCAGCACAACCCCGGACACCGCCGAGCCGCCGCCCTATCAGCCGGTGCAATTCCCCATGCCGCCGGAATCCAGCATGGATTCGAGCGACACCGATGTCGTGGGCTCGAACCAGACGTGGTACGGCACGATCCGGATGTCCTCGTCGAAGGGCATGGACGAGGTCCATCAATATTACGACGTGGCGCTGCCGAGCCAGGGCTGGGCGCCGTTGAGCGCGCTGATGACGTCGGACAAGGTCGTGCTGCAATACGTGAACCGGCATCTGGGGCGGGCCTGCATCGTGACGCTGACCGCGAAAAGCCTGTGGCGCGGCACCGATATCGATGTCGTCGTCTCGCCGCTCATCAATCAGGGCGGACGGTCCTAGGAACAGGGCCCCTATCGTGGCTCCGTCATGGCCCGGTCGCTCGCATTTTCGCGAGCGATCCGGGCCCTCCATTTTTCTCGTTGCGCGATCGGCGAGGCTGCGCTGGGGAAAATTGGATCGCCCGCATGACGCGGGCGATGACGGATTGGCTGAGAGGGCAGAGATCGAACCTCTAGCGTCCCACCTTCCCCAACTCCGCCATCACATGCGCCATGTCGTAGGCGTAGATGATGCGTTCCTTCCGCCCCTGATCGCTTTTGCGGAAGCCGAAGACGATGCCCAGAAGCGCGCCGGTTCTCGCATCCACCAGCGGCCCGCCGGAAAAGCCATGGCCCGCGTCCGCTTCGAAGGCGATGGCCATTTGCGGCGCGCAAGGGGCGCAATCGCGCGGGATGGGAACGTCGAGGCCGCGAATTACGCCGCTGGCGACGCGAAGTTCGTTGCCGCCGCCCTGACCATAGGCCAGCACGGCCTCGCCGATGCTTGCAGCCGCGACGGGCGGAGGATTTCGGCCGGGCGCGCGGAAGAAGGTCAAATCGTAATCCCGCGACGCGCCGATCACCGATTTCGCATCGACAAGCCCCGCATTGTGCGCATTTGTCGCCGCCACGCCCGGCGCGACCACGATCGCGGCGCCGCGCTCTTCCAGCACCAGATCGGCCGAGGCATGAAGCGGCAGATAGGCGGCTTCGAGCGCCGGCGTCAGGAACCCGTTCGCGGGCTCGCCCGCCGTCTCGAAGGATGCGCAGGCGCCGAGCGCCAGAACGCAAGCGCCGATCGCGGCATATCGAAGCGCGGAATTCAGAACGGAATCTCGTCGTCCAGTTCGCTGCGGTCGAAGCTGGCCGGCGCCTCGGCCGCGGCCGAAATCCGCGCGCCACTGCCCTCGCCCTTCGCATCCAGCATCACGAGCTCGCCGCGGAAGCGGTTCAGCACGATCTCGGTCGTATATTTCTCCGCCCCGTCCTTGTCGGTCCATTTGCGGGTGGCGAGCTGGCCCTCGACATAGATCTTCGCGCCCTTCTTCAGATATTTCTCCGCCACTTCCGCCAGATTGGGATTGAAGATCACCACCCGGTGCCACTCGGTCTTTTCCTTGCGTTCTCCGCTCGCCTTGTCGCGCCAGGTTTCCGAGGTGGCGATGGAGAGATTGACCACGGGATCGCCGCTCGTCATGCGGCGCACTTCCGGATCGCGGCCCAGATTGCCGATCAGGATCACCTTGTTGACGCTGCCCGCCATCCCTATCTCCTTTTCTCGTTGCCGGCGAAATTAGACCCGCCGCCGCTACGGTTCCACCGCCTCTCCGCGAAGCCTTGTGGATCACTTGCGGCACCATATATGTTCATGTTATGTTCCGATAATCAAGAGCGATCTTTGGCAACCGGCGATGTAAGCTCGAAGCGAAAGGAACCCCGCGTGGCGCAAATTACGCACGATATCGGCAAAGATAGAGCGGCCGCCAGGAACCGGCGCATGAGCATGGCCGGAACCATGATAGGCATGTCGACGGCCGTAGCCCTTGCGTTTCTGGCGGGTCTTTTACTGGCGCATCCGGGGATCGAATGGCGCGCATGGGCTTGGAATTCCCCGTGGGGCCGCACATGCCTGATAGCAGCGGCGCTTTGGGCGGGGATCGCGATTGCTTCACTTGTGATGTCGCGGCTGCGCGATATGGAGGCCGACAATATACGGCACGATATCGATGAAGCGCGCGCTTATACGAGATCGCTTATTGCGCGCATCGATCGCCACGAACAGGCCAGCCGCGCGGACAACTCCGACCGCCCTGTTTGAAAGCGGCGCACGGATATGGATTTGGCTGCTCTTTCGAACGGCGAATTGTGGCTGCGGCTCAGGCAGATCGACCATCGCCTTGGCGAACTTCGATCCCAGGCCGATCCGGGACGGCCAAGGCTTTGGCGCACGGTAAAACTGGCCTGCGGTGCGCTTGTGACGTTTGGTAGCATCGCCGCCGGACCGCCGACCGGCGGCGCATCTGTAGTCCTCACCGGCATCGGCCTGATATTGTGGGCCGAAGGAATTCGCGATGACGCACAACTCTATAACCGGTCGCTGGACGCAGG
>DATIZS010000371.1:0-2603 GCA_035516955.1 Rhizomicrobium sp. | reverse complement strand
GGCGGAGACCTTCGGCCGCATGTTGCAGAGCGTCTGGCGAAACTCGCACCGACTGGACGGGCCCGTGGGCTCGCGCTCGCCGCGATCCGCGAGACCTTCGAGGAGGCCGGCGTGCTCATCGGTGAGCGCTCCGACAATCTGCCCCGTACGCGCAACGCCGCCTGGCGCAGCTTCTTCGCCCATGGCATCGCGCCTAAGCTCGATGCGCTGGAATTCATCGCCCGCGCCATCACGCCGCCTAACCGCCCGCGCCGGTTTGACGCCCGATTCTTCATGGCCAACGCGACCGCCATCGCGCATACCCTTGATGTAGCCAGCAACGATGAACTGCTCACGCCCTGCTGGCTGACCTTGGCCGAGGCGCGGGCGCTCGACATGCCATCGATCACGCGAGCGGTGCTGGACGAAGTGGAGACAAGGCATTCCGAGGGCCCGGATGTCTCGCGCCCCGTGCCCTTTTTCCGCTTCCAGCACGGCAAATCCTCTATGATTTTGCTCTGAAGATCGCCGGGCAAGCCGCGGAAATCCTTGAGCGAACGCCCCGCCTTGACTTGGCGGGCGCGATGGCTAGGTTACCGGCCCTTCGACGGAATTCGGATCAGGAGCATCGCGATGGCGAAGCCGACCACGGCAAAGATCAGGCTCAACAGCGAGACGGGCTACTTCTACGTCACCAAGAAGAACACCCGCACCATGACCGAGAAATTCTCGATCCGGAAATACGATCCGGTGCTGCGCAAGCACGTCGAATTCAAGGAAGGCAAGATCAAGTAATCCTCGCCGCCTTCGCTTGCTTTCGAAGCCCCGCGTGCGACCTGCTCGCGGGGCTTCTTCGTTTTCGACTCAGTTCGCGCGTTCGGCGCGGGCGAGGAAGTCACCCAGATGCTTGAGGTAGATATGGACGTTTGCGTTGCTCACATCGTGGCCGACGCCCGGCATGATCACCAATTCCGCCCCCGGGATGGAGGCCGCGGTGTCCTCGGCGCTGTCGAAGGGGATCAGCGGATCGGCCTCGCCATGCAGCACCAGCGCAGGACAGGAGAGCTTAGCGAGCTTCTCATTGCGAGGCTGGGCCGAGAAGATGGCCGCCATCTGCCGGGCGATGCCGGAAGGATCGTAGGGACCGCGATCGGCCACGCGGGTGCCAAGCGCGCGCAACTCTTCATCGCCGGCAGGATAGCCAGGGCTGCCGATCGTCCGCCATGCCTTCATGCCGGCCGCTATGCGGTCTTCCCGACTGTCGCTGGCGGGCGGCGTGGTGATCGCAGCCATCGCCTCCGGGGTCGCAGCCCGCAACCCGCGGCGACCTGTGGTGGACATGATGGAGACGAGACTCTTGATTTTCTCAGGATGATTGACAGCCACGAGCTGGGCGATCATTCCGCCCATGGAGGCGCCGACGATATGTGCGCGTTCGATGCCGAGCGCATCGAGCAATCCCGCCGCATCCGCCGCCATGTCGTCCAGCGAGTAGGGGGCGCTCGCTGGCTGGCCCGACGCCATCGCCGCCATCAGCGCGCTGACATTGGGCGTGCCAAGATGCGACAAATGCGCCGAAAGACCTACATCGCGATTGTCGAAGCGGATGACGCGGAAACCCTTCGCCGCAAGACCCTCGCACAGCGCGTCCGGCCACACGACCATCTGGGCCGAGAACCCCATGATGAGGAGCACCGCCGGGTCGCTGTCGCGACCGAAACTCTCGTACTCGATTGTGATGCCATTCGCTTGCGCTTGAGGCATTGCCGTCCTCTTCAATTTGGTATCTGTCGAAGGCAAAGTTTAGCAGAGCTTCCGTACCGTTAGACAAGTCCCGATGCGCCGCGCTCCCGAACGCCTAGCGAATGAGACATTCGACCTGCTCGTCATCGGCGGCGGCGTGACTGGCGCCTGCGTGGCGCGCGACGCCAGTCTGCGCGGCCTCAAGGTGGCGTTAATCGACAAAGGCGATTTTGCCAACGCCACCAGCGCCCACAACTCCAAGCTCATCCATGGCGGCTTGCGATACTTGCGAAATTTCGAGCTGGGACTGGTGCGCGAGTCTCTGCGCGAGCGGCGCATCTGGCAGAGGAATGCGCCCCATCTGGTCCACCCTCTGCCCTTTTTGGTCCCGCTCTACGATGCAGGTTGGAAAGGCCGCGCCACACTTTCCGCGGGACTCTCCCTCTACGACATGCTTTCATTCGATCGGAGCTGGCTCGACGATACAGATCAGCGCCTGCCGGGACATTCCTTTCTCGACCGGCAAAATGCGCTCGCACGAGAGCCTGCGCTCGCGGGCCCAGGTTTCGAAGGCGCATTCCTGTATTACGACGCGCAGATGTATTCGCCGGAGCGGCTGGCGCTTGAATGCATCCTGGACGCTGCCACACATGGCGCGGCGGTCGCGAATTATGTTTCGGCCAAGGACCTGCGGGTTCGAAATGGAGCAGCTGAAGGCGCACGTGTCACCGACGGCGTCAGCGGCGCGGAGTTCAACATTCATGCGAAGACAACGCTTCTCGCCACGGGCCCTTGGGCGGACATCTTCCTGGCGCAATCGCTGGGCAAACCCGGCTCGCATCGCTTGTTGCGTTCGAAGGGCATCCATCTCATCGTATCGG
>DATIZS010000370.1:0-6896 GCA_035516955.1 Rhizomicrobium sp. | reverse complement strand
GAGACCGGCGCCGTCGTCGCCGCGATGACGACCTCGATTCCCGAGGCGCCGAAGACGGCGCGCAACTGGGACTATCGCTATTGCTGGCTCAGGGACGCCTATTTCACCGTCTACGCGCTCAACCAGCTCGGCGCCACGCGCACCATGGAGCATTTCGTGCGCTTTCTGCTCGACACGGTGGTGAACGAGCAGGCGCGCGACCTGAACCCGCTCTATCCGATCGTCGCCAGCACCAATCTCTCCGAGATCAATGCCAAGTCGCTCGCCGGCTTCCACGGCATGGGTCCGGTGCGCATCGGCAATGCCGCGGCGACGCAGAAACAGACCGACGTGTTCGGCTCGGTGATCCTGTCGGCCTCGCAACTGTTCTGGGACGAGCGCGTCAACCTCGTGGGCGGGCCCGAGCTCTACAAGCGTCTCAGGCCCGTGGGCGAATCCGCGCTCGCCATGGCGCTCGAGCCGGATTCCGGGGTGTGGGAATTCCGCGGCCGCACGCGCGTCCACACCTACTCCGTCGCCATGTGCTGGGCGGCGGTGCATCGCATGGGCCTGATCGCGCAGCGCGTGGGCGCGCCCGCCGAGGAAGCCGAGATCTGGAAGAAGGGCGCGCGCGATCTTTGCAACATCATCCTGGAGAAGGCGATCACGAAAGACGGCTGGATCTCCGGCGCGTTCGGCGAGGACATCGTGGACGCCACCACGCTGCTGCTGCCGCAATTGGGGCTGATCGGCGCCAAGGACGAGCGTTTCCTCAAGACGCTGGCCATCATCGAGAAGCGGCTGCTCAGAGGCGGCTTCATGCTGCGCTACGACGAGCCGGACGATTTCGGCCTGCCCGAGACCGCCTTCCTCATCTGCACCTTCTGGTATGTGGATGCGCTTGCCGCCGTCGGCCGCATCGAGGAAGCGCGTGCGCTCTATGCCAACCTGCTCTCCAAGCGCAATTCGGTGGGCCTGTTGTCGGAAGATCTGCACGTCCAATCCGGCGAGCTTTGGGGCAACTTCCCGCAGGCCTATTCCCTGGTCGGGCTCATCCTGTCGGCCTACCGCCTGAGCCGCAGCTGGGAACAAGGCCTGTGGCACGCGAATTGAGGTGTGGGGGACTGAGGTGACAAAGCCATGTTTCCCAATCTCACCTTCATGTTCCATTACATCCCCAATTGGGTGATCGCGAGCGCCATCCTCGCCGCGACCGCGCTGGTGGCGCTTGGCGCCGCGCAGCTGTTGCGCCGCATGGCCGCCCGCTTCCTGCGCTTCAACCACCCCTTGATCCACGCGGTGCTGGCGCGCGCCGGCAACCTCTTCCTCTTCGCGGCCGTGCTGCTCGCCACCGCGCTCATCGCGCCGTCGCTGCCCTTGCCGGAGCATACGGTGGAGACGATCAACCGCATCCTGATCGCGCTGTTCGTCATCCTCGCGGGCTGGATCGCGATCGTGGCGAGCGATCTGGCGGCGGATCGCTATATGGGCCGCTTCCGCATCGACGTGGAGGACAATCTGCTGGCGCGCCGCGCGGTGACGCAGATGCGCGTCTTGAAGCGCATCATGAACGTGCTCCTCGGCACGCTGACGCTCGCCTTCGCGCTGATGACCTTCGACAGCGTGCGCCAGTTCGGCGTCAGCATCTTCGCTTCCGCCGGGATCGCCGGCATCGCGGTCGGACTGGCGGCCAAGCCGGTGCTGAGCAATCTCATCGCCGGCGTGCAGCTCGCGATCACGCAGCCGATCCGCATCGACGACGTGGTGATCGTGAACGGCGAATATGGCTGCGTGGAGGAGTTCGGCTCGACCTATGTCGTGCTCAGGCTGTGGGATTGGCGGCGCATGATCGTGCCGCTCAGCTACTTCCTGGAGAACAGTTTCGAGAACTGGACGCGGACCTCCTCCTCGTTGATCGGCTCGGTCTACTTCCATCTGGATCACCGCACGCCGATCCCGGCCTTGCGGGCGAAGGTCGAGGAGCTCGCCAAGGAGTCCCAGCTGTGGGACGGCCGCGTGGTGAATTTGCAGGTCAGCGATTCCACCGAGAAGACCGTCGAGATACGCGTCTTGGTGAGCGCGCGCGATTCCGCCAAGGCATGGGATTTGCGCTGCGAGATCCGCGAGAAGATGCTGGCCTGGCTGCAAGCCGAATATCCCGAATCGCTGCCGCGGCGGCGCAACGAGGCGGTCTCGGACGTGCGGACGCAAATGCCGCGGGCGTCGGAAATGCCGCAATTTCTTGTGGAGCGTGGAGAAAAGCGCACAGAGGCAAGGGGTTAGGGCATTTCTGTCCGATTCCTATTCATTTTATGAATTCTCCCAATTCCGGGATTTTCTTGAGATTCTTCTCTTGACCAGCGTAACGGTGGTCCCGTACATTTCGATCATTCTCCAGACTTGCGCCTGAACCGACCCGCCTTCGCGAAAGTGAGCGGGTTCAAGTTCGCGCGGTCGAAAGTCAAAGCCCTCTCCCCCGCTAGGGGGAGAGGGAGATTTTGGTACAGCGCGCAGCGCGCGCCAGCATCTATGACGAACGAACGCGGCCAACGAGTCAGACCTCCGCGGCTCCGCGGCTCCGCGTGAATCATTTTTTCTGAAACAACAAAGACAGGATATCGACATGAAGCGAAGTACCAGCCCCTCGCCCTGACCGGCGTCTCACCGAGACGCTGGAACATATCTGCGCCACATGCGCAGGGGTGGGGGGAATCGACGAACAATTATCTGTCGCCGCGGATCGCGGCCGAAATCAAAACCGCCAAATCATCCTCGGGAGGATTCTGTCTGCGCGGAGATTCAAATTTCGCGATTCAGGACCGAAAAAGAAATTCCTGCCGTTTCGGAAACCGCCGCGATTTCGCCAGGGCTTCGCTGTGCTCGCCGAACGAAGGCAGCGCAAGATCGGGCTTCGCCGGCTCGTCGCGGAATTTGATCGCGGGCCCGATATGGCGATTGCCCGCGCCGTCGATGAGCACCATGCCGCGCGCCGCCGTCGCCGGATCGTCGAACGCATCCTTCAACGTGCGCACCGGCGCCCAGCAGACATCGAGCTTGCCGAGGAACGCCTCCCACGCCGCGCGCGTCTTCGTCTTGAACGTCGCCACGAAGTAGTCGATCAGCGGCCGCTGCCCTTCCCCGGGCTCGAGCCGCGCATAGTCGAGGAGATCGGGACGGCCGAGCGCGGCGAGCAGATTCTCCGCGAACTTCACCTCCGAGCCGCCGAGGATAATGAACTGTCCATCCGCGGTTTCGTAGATGCGGTTCATCGCCTGCCCGCCGAAGGAGCGCATCAGCTTGGGCACCGGCGCGCGATCCTCAGCGAACACGGGACCGGTGACATTGGGCGTCCAGGCGAGCAGCGTGTCGTACATCGCGATGTCGATGTAGTCGCCCCTGCCCGTCTTTTCACGCCGCAAGAGCGCCATCAGGATCGCCGACAGCGCCACCAGCGACGAGGCCATGTCGGCGACGACGATGTTGGGCGCGGACGGCTTGTCGTCGGTCAGGCCGCGCGCCAGATCGACCGTGCCGGCGAGCCCCTGCACCGCGAGATCGTGCGCCGGCCGGTCGCGATAGGCGCCGGTCTGGCCGAAGGCGGAGATGGCGCAATAGACGATGCGGGGATTGCGCGCCGCGATCGCGTCGCAATCGATGCCGAGCCGCTTCGCCACGCCGGGCCGGAAGGCTTCGACGATGACGTCGGCATCGGCGGCGAGATCGAGGAAGAGATCGCGGTCGCTCGCGTTCTTGAGATCGAGCTTCAGCGAGAGCTTGCCGCGCGCGATGTTGCGAAACCACACCGAGACGCCGTCCTTCGTCCGCGCTCCGAGATGGCGCGACGGCTCGCCGCCGCCGGCAGCGTTCTCCACCATGATCACCGTGGCGCCGTGATCGGCCATGGTCATGGTGAGATGCGGGCCGGGCAGGAATTGCGACAGGTCCAGGACCTTGATGCCTTCGAGCTTCAATTCGCGTCTCCCGGGCGAGTTGCGGATGCCCCGCGTCCATAGCATACCGGGTGCCGCCAAGGAGCAATGGGATGTCCGATTTCGTAGAGTTCGCGTGCGCGCATGACGTGGCGACGATCACGCTCAACCGGCCGGAGCGGCGCAATGCGCTCAACCAGGCGATGTGGGCCGGTCTGCGCGATGCGGTGCGGCGCGCCGATGCGCTCGCCGACGCCAAGATCATCGTCGTGCGCGGCGCGGGCGGGCACTTTGCGGCCGGCGCGGACATCTCGGAGTTCGACACCGTCTATGCCTCGCGCGAGCGCGCGGGCGCCTATTCCCGAACCGTGGCGGAGTCGGTGACGGCGCTGGCGGATGCCGCCAAGCCCGTCATCGCCATGATCGAAGGCTCCTGCGTCGGCGGCGGCATGGCGATCGCGCTGGCTTGTGACCTGCGCATCGCCGCATCGGACGCCAAGTTCGGCATCACGCCGGCAAAGCTCGGGCTGGTCTACAGCCTGGGGGACACCAAGCGTCTGGTCGATGCGGTGGGGCCGTCGAAGGCCAAGGACATTCTCTTCTCCGGCCGCATCATGGACGCGGAGGAAGCGCACGCGATCCGCCTGATCGACGAGATGGTGGCGCCGGGGTCGCTTGAAGCAACGGTGGCGGCGAAGTGCGAAGCCATCGCGTCGGCATCGCAATGGTCGGTGCGCAAGGCGAAGGAGATCGTGCGCATGATCGTGTCGGGCACGGCGCAAGAATCGCCCGCGACGAGCGGATGGTTCATCGATGCAACCGAAGGCGCGGATTTCCGCGAAGGCCGCAAGGCCTTCATGGAGAAGCGCAAGCCGCAGTTCCCATTTCGCTAGTTTCTCACGGCATCCATACGAAAAAGCAATCCCGGACCGGCGCCGTGACGCTTGATCTTTGCGGGAATTATCCAGATTTAAGCGCATGGACTACCGTCTGCCTATGAGCCTCGACGATGCGAAATCGGCGCTGACCAAGGTTCCCGCGGTCACGCTGGGTTTCTGGATCGTCAAGATCGCGGCCACGACCTTGGGCGAGACCGGCGGCGATACGGTGACGATGACCTGGAATCTCGGCTACCTCGCGGGCACTGGGATCTTCCTCGCGGCGCTGGTGGTGCTGGTCGTCTGGCAGATCTTCGCGAAGAAATTCCATCCCTTTCTCTATTGGGCCACGATCATCGCCTCCACCACCGCCGGCACCACCATGGCGGACTTCGCGGACCGCTCGCTTGGCATCGGCTACCTGGGCGGATCGCTGATCCTGTTCGCCTGCGTCATGGCCATGCTGGCAATCTGGCACCGGTCGGAAGGATCGGTCTCGATCGCAACGGTGAGCACGCCGAAAGTCGAAGCGTTCTATTGGGCGACGATCACCTTTTCGCAGACCCTGGGAACGGCGCTGGGAGACTGGGCGGCGGATGCCGGCCTCGGCTATGGCGGTGGCGCGCTGGTCTTCCTCGCCGCGCTCGCCATCGTCGCCGTGCTCTACTGGCGGACCCGGGTGTCGCATGTGCTGCTGTTCTGGATCGCCTTCATCCTGACGCGGCCGCTGGGTGCGACCGTCGGCGACTTCTTCGACAAGCCAATCGAACAGGGCGGACTGGCCTTCAGCCGTCCGCTCGCGTCGGCGATCATCGCGCTGTTCATCGTGGTCTGCATTCTGCTTCTGCCGCAGCGGGCAGGACGTCATCCGGGGCACGAGGCAGCGTGAGCGCGATCTAAAGCGCAATCGGAAAAGTGCGAAGCGGTTTTCCGGCAAATTGCGCGACAAGACAAATGCCCAAAGCGCAATCGGAAAAGTGCGAAGCGGTTTTCCGGTAAATTGCGCGACAAGACAAATACCTGGAGCAAGATCGCGATTCAACGAAAAGCGATTTTACTCTAAGGCCGGGCACCGAGCTTGCCGGCATCGAGCAGGCGGCCTTCGTGCAGCACCAGCGCGCGATCCATCTTGGCGGCCAGCTCGAGATTGTGCGTGGCGATGAGCGCGGCCAGGCCTTCCGCGCGCACAAGCTTCACCAGCGCGTCGAACACGCCGTGCGCGGTGCGCGGGTCGAGATTGCCGGTGGGCTCGTCGGCGAGAAGAATGCGCGGAGAATTCGCCAGCGCGCGCGCCACGGCGACGCGCTGCTGCTCGCCGCCGGAAAGCTGCGACGGACGATGGGAGAAACGCTCGCCGAGACCGAGCTCTTTCAGGAGGCGCTCCGCATTGGCCTTCGCCGCCTTGTAGCGCTTGCCCGCGATGCGCTGGGGCAGGATCACGTTCTCCAGCGCGGTGAACTCCGGCAGAAGATGGTGCGCCTGGTAGACGAAGCCGATCATGTCGCGGCGGATGCGCGTGCGCTCCTGATCGCCGAGCTTGGAGGCTGCGGCGCCCGCGATGAAGATCTCGCCCGCGCTCGGCGCTTCGAGCAGGCCCGCTATGTGGAGCAGCGAGGATTTCCCGGCGCCGCTCGGGCCAACCAGCGCCACCACTTCGCCCGGCCTGAGCATCAGGCCCAGTTCGTGGAAGACGTCGAGCGTGGAATTGCCTTGCGAATAAAAGCGCGCAACCTCTTCGAGGCGCAGCGCAGCGGCGGCGAACGCGTCACTCATAGCGCAGCGCCTCCACCGGATCGAGCCGCGCCGCGCGCCAAGCGGGATAGAGCGTGGCGAGGAAGGAGAGCGTCAGCGCCATCGCCACCACGGCAATGACCTCGTTGGGATCCATCTCGGCCGGCATGCGTGAGAGGAAATAGATCTCGGGATTGAACAGCGTCGTGCCGGTGAGCGAGGAGAGGAACTGGCGGATGGATTCGATGTTGGCGCAGAACACCACGCCGATGAGGAAGCCGGCGAGCGTTCCCACCAGCCCGATGCTGGCGCCGGCGATGAAGAAGATGCGCATCACCGCGCCCTTGGTCGCGCCCATGGTGCGCAGGATGGCGATGTC
>DATIZS010000369.1:0-9153 GCA_035516955.1 Rhizomicrobium sp. | reverse complement strand
TGCTGTTCAAGGCCCGTGAATTCGCCTCAGCGCGAAATCACGATTTCCTTTCCCCGATTGTCGACATTGAGCTGAAACGCCACCTGGACGACGCGCGCGAACAACTCGACGTCCTCCGTGCGGAACGTTCCGAAGATCTTGAGATCGCCGACATCCTTGCTCGCGATCACGAGCTTGACGCGGTTGTAGCGGTTGAATTCGCGCACGACCTCGGCGAGCGGGCGGTGCTTGAACACCAGCATGCCGCGGCGCCAGGCCATTTCGTTGGCGAGTTCGCCCGTCGAGCGGCGCGTGATGGAAACGTGGCCCGCATCGACCATCGCGACCTGGCCGGAGGTGAGCAGCGAGTTCTGCGAAGCTGGCTTGTCGGGCGCATCGAACCAGACACGCCCCTCCACCACCGCCACTTCCATGTCGCTCTTGCCGCGATGGATGGCGAATTGCGTGCCGAGATCGGTGACGCGGCGGTCGCCGATCATGACGACGAAGGGATGGGCGGGATCGTGCTTCACCTTGAAGAACGCTTCGCCCTTGTCGAGCCAGACGGTGCGGCTGTCGGTCGTCATGCGCGCGCGGATCACCGTATCGGTGTTGAGTTCGATCTTGGTGCCGTCGGCAAAGGCGATGGCTTCGTGGCCGCCCACTTGCGTCGAATAGGTGCGCACGCCCGGCTTGAGCAACAGCCAGGCGCCCGAGCCGATCACGGCCACGAGCGCAAACGCCGCGGCCATACCGATCAGGATGGGCGTGACGGACCAGCTCCGCCCTCCCCTCGTTTCGCTCGCCGCGCCGCGCATCGCCGCAAGCCGCGCGGTGCGCGACCACGCCGCTTCGAGCCGCCAGAAGGCCGTGCGATGCGCCATAGATTGCGCGAGCCACGCTTCGAGGGCGGCGCGGTCGTCATCGCCCCAATCCTCGCGGTCGCGCCGTTCGAGCCAGCGCGCGGCTTCGTCCTTGATCGCTTTCGCGTTCGTGTCGTGCGTTTGGGGAGCGCTCATTTGGAGCTCCCGCCGTAAAGAATGTCGGCCAGGATCGACATGCCCTTGGCCAGATGTTCGGCGACGGTGGCTTCGACGATGCCGAGACGGCTTGCGATCTCGCGGCGCGGAAGGCCTTCCACCCGGCGCAGCATCACCACTTCGCGGCAGCGCGGCGGAAGCCGATCGAGCGCCGCCCAGAGCTTGCGCAATTCCTCGCGGGCACCTGCGCTGCGCTCGGGGTCGGGTTCGTCGTCGACGATGCCGAAGGATTCGAGATCGTCGGCGATCTCGATGGGAATGACGCGCTCGTGGCGCACGCGATCGATGAGCAGATTGCGCGCGGTCGCGAACACAAACGCGCGCGCCTGTTGCGGCGTTTCCTTCAGCGCCGCCTCGCAGACGCGCACATAGACGTCCTGCAGGAGGTCGTCCACATCGCTGCGATTGCGCCAATTGTGTTGCAGGAACTGCATCAGCACCGACTCCAGCGGAAGCACCTCGCGGATGAACCAGTCGCGCAACTCCGCCGCGGTCATGGCGTTGCCAAGACGGCGAAGATCGGCGTCTCCACGATTGTTTTCCGGTATGTCGCTCATCCCCCCGCCAGCCTTTCGAGGGTTTCGCCACAGGTTACATCTATTCAGACGGCCCACCCGAAGAGGTGTAGGGGTGGCGCGCGAAAAGAGTTTGGGTGCGGCTGCGAAACGGCCGCGATGCGCAACTATTGTTATAAGGAGAAGCGGCTCAGAGCATTCCGGCGATGATCTTGCGCAGGCGCGGGCTGAGCCCCACCGCGAAACCGGCGGCGAGCGCGATCAGAAGCCGCTGCGTGGGGCTGGCGGAGGTGAGATCGCGCACCTGCTCGCCCAGAAGTTCGCCGAGCAGAAGCGCGGAATCGTCCTTCTTGCGGCGGCGCGGACCGGCGATACCGCCGATGAAGAGAACGACCAGCGCGAAGAAGATCGCGGCGGCGGCGCAAATGAGGGCCGCGACCGGAGGCGAGAAAAACGAGGCGAGCCCGGCATAAAGCGCGACGAAGAGAAACACGGACGCGGCGACGAAGCCGGCCGCCGCCAGCATGATCGTTATGGCCAGAACGGCCGCACGGAAGGCGAGCCGGCGCATATGCGCTATTTCCGGCCGTGCATCAGCATGCCGAGCAGCATGCCGATCCCGAAGGCGGTGGCGGTCGAGGCCACGGGGCGCTTCTCGATCAGGTCGACGATATCGTCGGTCCTGGATTTCGCATCGTTCCAGGCGCGTTCGCCGGTCGCGCGCGCGCGTTCGAGCGCATCGCTGCCCGCGTCGCGAAGGACGGCCTGCACCAGTTCGGCGATCTTCATGACGTCGCTTCTAAGCTGCTTCATCTCGGCGGCGAGTGCGGCGACATCGTTGTCGGTGGCGGTGCTCATGATCGGGTCTCTCCAGAGTTCGGGCGATGCTAGCAATCATCCCTTTACATAGCATTTCTGCGTTGATTTGCATCAGTCCCGCGGATTCTGTGGCGGCGGGCCCGGGGCGGCGGCCCGGCGATGGCCTCGGCCACCCATTCCAGCCCCTCGATATGCTGGCAGCCGATGGCGAGCGCGCCCGTCAGCGGCACCGCCAGGAAGAGACCGCCGATGCCCCAGATCAGGCCCCAGAAGGTCAGTGAAATGATAATGGCGAACGGGCTCAAATTCAGCGAGCGGCCCAGCATGATCGTCTCGACGATATTGGTGAGCACGAAATGCAGAAGCCCCAGCACGATCACGATGATGAGCACGGGCCTCAAGGATTCGAACTGCGCCAGCGCCATCAGCGCGGGCAGCACCACGCCGAGCGCGCCCACCGTCGGTATATAAGTGAGCAGGAACATCAGCAGCGCCCAGAAGCCGGCGAAATCCACCCCGAGCGCGACCAGCACGACGTAACACGCCAGCGCCATCACCACCGAAAGAAAGGTGCACACGCCCAGATAGGAACGGATCTGCACCGCCATTTGATGGATGATCTTGCGCCCCTCCGCTTCGGCCGCGCCGTCCTGCAGCTTGGCGAGCTTGGCGGGCAGATATTGCTGCTCGGCCAGAAGAAAGCCCACATAGATCGCCACCAGCACGAGCTCGACGATCGAATTGCCGATGGTCGCGGCCGTCTGGCCCAGGACATTGGCGACATTGGCGTCCTTGAGCGCGCTTTGCAGATCGAAGCTGGGGAAATAATGGGCGTAGGGAAACCGCTTGGCCCAGAGATGTTCGAGCTTCGCTATGTAATAGGGCGAGCGGTCGATCACGGCGGCGGCTTCGTTGGTAAGCACCACGGCCGCGAAATAAAGCGCGCCGCCGATCAGCACGAAGGCCGTGCACCAGGCAAGCCAGGCGGGAAAGCGCAGGCGGCACAGGAATTCGGTGAGCGCATTCAACACCGCCCACATCAGAAGCGCGAACACCAGCGGAACGAAGAGCGGGCGCCCATAAATAAGCAGCACCAGCAGCACCGCGCCGCTCAAGAGCCAGTGGGCAAGTCTTCGTTCGTCGATCTTCATAGGTTGGCGCGCCCCTCAAGTGCTTGAAAATATACACGGGTTCGGGTTCGCGCGAAGCGGGGGGCGGTTTGCGCTGTGCGGGCCTTCGATCGCCCGGCATTTTGCCGCGTAAGCTATTGATTGGGAACGAATTACCGGGCGCCGCCTTCCCGATGCCGGCAAGAACGACGCCAAATTGGCGCCCGCCTCTCGCGTTGCCGGAACATCAGCGCTTCGCGGGCGCCGCGGTTTTTTCGTTGTGTGGATGGATGGGCGCGTTCATCTGCGCCATGGAGCGCAGATGCCAGGAAGGGCCTTGCGCTTCCAGGCGCAGCACCGCGATCTTGACGAAATTGTTCACCAGCAGGTAGCCGAGCGAATACGCCCAGATCAGAAGCGCGTAAGTCCAACCGACAGGGGTCACGAACCAGCCATAGACGGCGGCGAACGTGCCGACGATTTGCGTGGTTTCGGTGGCGGCGATCAGCTTCCAGCTCGGGAACGGCCGCTGCCAGAACCAGCCGACATTGCGGGTCACGTAAAGCGTGAAATGGCCCGAAATCACCAGCTTGAGGAAAATCAGCGTCTGTATCTGCGCAAGCGGCAGACGAAGATAGAGTTTCGCGAAAAGAAACAGGCCGAAGGATGCGATCAGCCCCGGTATGCTCAAGGCCGACGCCTCGACCAGAACGCGGCGCATATCCCACTTCATCGGCCGCGGCGGCACGACGACATTGTCGTAGGCGATCATCATGACCGGCAGATCGTTCAAGAGCGCCAGCAGCACGATCATGACGGCCGTGACCGGATAGAAATTGAAAATCACGATCGACAGGAACATGAAAAGAAGAATCCGGACCGTTTCGGCGATGCGGTAGATGGCGTAGGCCGTCATCCGCTCGAAGATGCCGCGCGCCAGCGCGATAGCGCGCGTGATCGTCGAAAGGCCCGGCGCGGTCAGCACCAGAGCGGCCGCGGCGCGCGCGGCGTCGGTTGCGCCGGACACCGCGATGCCGACATCGGCCTGTTTGAGCGCGGGCGCGTCGTTCACCCCGTCGCCCGTCATGCCGACGATGTGGCCCGCGCGCTGGAATGCCTTCACGATGTTGAATTTGTGCTCGGGGAAGACTTCCGCGAAACCGTCGGCGGTGAGGATGCGCGCGTCGTCCTTCTCCTTGCCGTCCTCGGCGAAGACATCGCTGGCATTGAGGATGTTGGTGCCGAGATGGAGCTTGCCCGCGATTTCGCGCGCGATGGCCGCGTGATCGCCCGTCAGCATGCGGATGGAAAGACCGAGCTTTTCGGCTTCCGCGATGGTGGCGGCGCTGTCGTCGCGCGGCGGATCGAAGAGCGGAACGAGCCCGAGATAGCGCCATTTCCCGGACGCATCGGTCTTGGCGACGCCGAGCGTGCGATAGCCATGGGAGGCGAATTCCTCGGTCTCTTTGTCCACGCGCTGGGCGAGCGCATCGTCGTGGCCCGCAAGTTCGAGGATGGCTTGCGGCGCGCCCTTCGCCACATTGTAAGTCAGCGCGCCGTCGCGGATCTGCGCTTCGGCGCGTTTGTGCACCGGATCGAAGGGCGTGAATTTCAAGACCTGCGCGCCCTGGATGGATTTCGCATCCACGACCTTCAGGATCGCGCTGTCGATGGCGTCGGGTGCGTCGCGGTCGCAGGTCAACGCCGCCGTGCGCATCAGATCGGCCGCATCGCCCGTGAAGATCACGGGATCGCCGGGCGTCAGCTCCGCCTTGGTGAGCGTGCCCGTCTTGTCGGTGCACAGAACATCCATGCCCGCCATCTCCTCGATGGAGACGAGCCGCGAGACGATCGCCTTCATGCGCGCGAGCAGCGACGAGCCCACCGCCATCGTCACGCTCATCACGGCGGGAAGCGCCACCGGAATCGCGGCGACCGTGAGGATCAGGCAGAAGAGCAGCGTCTCCACCAGGCTGTCGCCGCGCCACAGCGCCACGAGCAGGATCACGGCCACCAGCGCGAGCGTGATGTAGATGAGGAAATTTCCGATGCGTAAGACCGCCTGCTGGAAATGCGAGCGCGACTGCGCCGTCTCCACCAGTTTCGCGGTCTTGCCGAAATAGGTGTTCATGCCGGTGGCGGTGACGGCGGCGACCATCTGGCCCTGGCGCACGATCGAGCCGGAATAAAGCGTGTCGCCGATTTTCTTGTCCACCGGCAGGGATTCGCCCGTCAACGCCGATTGATCGAGGCTCGCATAATCGCCCTTCGCCGCGCGCGCATCGGCCGGCACGATGTTGCCGAGCTTGACCATGATGATGTCGCCGGGCACGAGCTCGCGCGCGGGCACATCCTTCCACGCGCCGTCGCGTTCGACGCGCGCGACCGGCGCGAGTTTCTGCTTGAGCGCGGCGATGGCGTCGCTCGCGTTCTTCTCCTCGAAGAAGCCCACGCCCGCATTGATCAGCAGCATGACGGTGATGACGCCGAAATCCTCCCAGCGCCCGACCGCGGCGGAGAGGATGGCGGCGACTTCGATCATCCAGGGGATCGGGCCCCAGAAATAGGCGAACAGGCGCTTTGCGAGGCTTTCCTTCTCCTCGGCAAGCGCGTTGGGGCCGTATTGCGCGAGGCGGCGGGCGGCCTCGTCCGAGCTTAGTCCGTGGTCGTAGAGTTCGGTCTGGTCGACATTCTTGCGCGTGTCGTTCATCGTTCCGTTCTATGCGGGCTTGACGCTGCGCGCGGCGAAGGCCATCGCGATCAGCGACCAGCCGCCGAAAATGAGATCGATGCCCACGATCAGTCCGAGAATCCACAGCGCCGATCCGGGGAAGGCCCAGACGATCACGGCGGCCAGCAACAAATCGATAATGCCGTTGAAGAGCAGCCAGCCCCATCGCTGCGACAATTGGCGGCGATGCTCGATGGCGAAGAAGATCGTGAGGATGCCGTCGGCGATCAAAAAGGCCGTCAAGACGAGCGTCAGCGAGAGCGCGCCGCCCACCGGCCAGCCGATCAAAAGCGCGCCCGCCACGATGGCGATGATCGCCGAGACCAGCGACCACCAGAAGCCCGGCGCCCCGCGGCCCGCGATCGTCGCCACCAGCCCCACGATGCCGCCGACGATGAAAAGCCAGCCCAGGAAAATCGATACCACCACGCTCGCGAGCGGCGGCACGACGATCGCCGCCGTTCCCAGGATCAACAGGACGACCCCCTCGATCAGGAACAATTTCCAATGACTGTGCATCGCGCTACGCAAGTCGCCGATGCCGTTTTGCGTCATGTCCGTCATGGCCGATTGCCTTCTTGCCGCGCCTGCGATCATACGCTTCTGGCGGCATTGTTGAAGGCAATAGTGCCCATCCGGCGGCCGATGCGGAGCTCCGGTGGAATTGTTAAAGCGGCCCGACGGCTTACGGCGCGCTGACGGCCTTCGCCTTGGCGCTGGCGACCATGGCGGCCCGGGCCTGCGCGAAGCCCTTGAGCGAGAGCGAGAGCGAGACCGGCTTTCCCCCCATCGCCACGATGTTCAGATGCCCGCCCTGATCGGCGTTGCTCTCGAGGCCCTGGATGAGATCGGCATTGGCGGGACCTTCGACGAAACATCCGCTTCTGTCGCAACGGCGCAACTGCATCTTGCCCGACGCGAATTGGCCCGCCGCGACCACGACGCCTTGCGAGAAATCGATCCCGAGCGGGACGGCGATCTGCATCACATAATTATCCTTCGACGGCACATAGGCGATGGAGACGCTGGCGACGCGCAAATCGGTATCCTTGCGCACGGTTGCAAACAGCATGTCGCAGGGCGATGGCGATTTGACCGGGAAGCAGCGCACCGTCCAGTCGCCGTAATAGCTGAGTTCCGGCTTGTCGCCGGCGGCAGGCTGTTGCGGGGGCGGAACGGCATGGTGCGGCGCGACGGCGGCGGCGCCGGTGAGCGTGGCCACGGCCAGGATGGTTGCAATCGTAATCGCGCGTTTCACAGCAGCACCCTTCTGAGCCAGGAATGACGATAGGCTTCGGCCTTGTGCATCGCGGCGACCGCGTCGCCATAGCCGTCCATCGGCAGCGCCCAGCCGCTCGTCTTCGTGTTGAGGTTTTCGTAGAAGATCTCGATCTTCTTGGCGGCGAGAATGCCGTCATAGGTTTTGGCGTCCGGCGAGACGCTGGAGATGCAGCCCGATTCATTGCAGGTGCTGTAGGGGAAGGTCTGCATCGTGCCGCCGTCGAGCTTCAGGCCCAGTCCGGGCTGGAGCAGCACGTTGAAGGGCGCCGCCACCGCGAGCCGGCGCTTGTCCTTGTCGGCGGAAACGACGAAGCGCAGCACCATTCCCCCGCTCTTGGGATCGGCGACATTCGTGCTCAGCGTGCACATGCCCTTGTCCGCGGTGGGCGCGGGACAGATGAGCTGCCAGTTCTTGAACACGGTGATCGTGGGCGCATCGGCCGGATGGACGACCAGCCCTCGCGCGATCCAGCCCGCAATCAGCGCCACCACGACTAATCCCGCCCAGACGAAGGGCATGGAGCCTCGCGGCCCGGTCGTCTCCTTCTCCTTTTGCGGCAGTTCGCCCGCCATCGACGCGGCCATTCCGTTCCCTTTCGAGGTTCTTTCGCCCGGCCCTGCCGGACCGGCGGCGGAAGATGCATATAGGCCAAGACCGCCGTCAAGACGGCGGTCCGGCCGGAGGGCCTATCGTGTCATTATTGTCATTGCCGCAGGCATGGTTAGCGGCCGGGGCGGACAGAACGCCCCGGCGGGGCCGGGGCGTTCTCGAGGGTCTCTTCAGTCGAACAGGTCGTACTCGGCCTGAAGGACATAGCCCGTGCGCACATTGACGAGCAGCGCGTCGTCGCCATAGCGCACCCACACATATCCATAAGGCGGATCGGGAAGGTCGTAGTCCCAGTAATCGTCGATCCAGTAGTTCTGCGTCCAGAAGAGCGTCGGCAGGACCATGCCGAAGACCCAGCGCCGATAATACCAGCCGTCGGGACGGTGATAGGGCGCGCCATGGAAATGATGTTCGGCGCTGAGATTTTGCTGCCAGTGATGAAGATCGATCTCGGGCAGATGCCGCATCTTCGGCGGCGTCTCGCCCTGATGATACTGGCTCCAGTCGAAGCGCTTCGGCGGGGCGCTGATGGTTTTCATCCGGTGGTGCGTGGTCACATGGGTGACCGGCGCCGTCATGGGCGGCTGTTGCACGGATGGACCGCCTGGTCCGCCTCCGGTTGGACCTCCGGGCGGTCCGCGATGCGGACCCGTCTGCATCGCCGGTCCGGTGACCGGACCGGTGTGAGACGGCGGCGGATTGTGATCCTTGTGGTCGCCCTTGTCCGGACCCTTGTCGTGATCCTTGTCGCGCTGGGCGAGCTGGACGGCGTTGGCCGATGGCGCAGCGCCAGCCGGCACGGAGGCGAAGGCCAGCACGGCCGCAGCCGGAATGATGATCCATTTCATGTCGCGTTTCCTTCCTGTTGTCGCGCAAGAGACAACGCAGCGCCCCACCAAATCGAACGATACTGGCCACGAAAAAAGGCCATCTTGCGGCAGGTCAAGGAATTTCGCTTGGTACGCTCTTGACGAATGTCAATGACCGCACAGTCCAAACATTTAGTGTTCGCGCGCAGCACAGCGCGGAGAAAGCCATGAAAGTCAAAGACATCATGCACAAGGGCGTG
>DATIZS010000368.1:0-4599 GCA_035516955.1 Rhizomicrobium sp. | reverse complement strand
AGCATCAGCGGCATGGTCGCGCTGGCGGCGACCGCGGAATTCCCATGATCGAGACCCATCGGCGCGAGCGCGCGATTGAGCCAGCCGTCGCGCAACAGATGCGGCGTGACGGCGCCCGTCTCGAGCACATTCTGGCCGTCGAAATGCGAACGGTCGCGATAGGGCGAGGCGATGGCGTGCAACAGGATCGCCTGCCTGGCGTCGTAGAGCGCCTTCACGCCGGTCAATGAGGGATGCAGCCCGAAGAATCCGTCGAGGCGCAGAAGCGGTCGCGTGCCGTGTTCGTCGAGCGCGAGATCGCCGCGCACGGATTTGTAGTCCGGATCGCCATAGGGCGGCACGGCCGCAAGCCCGTCGAGCGCGCCTCTCAGGATGACGACGATGAGCCGCCGGTCCGTGGCCGCACTCGCAAATGCCACGCGCACCGGCATGTCGACAAGCGCGAGCGAACCCGCCGCCAGCGCCGTCTTGAGCAAAGTTCGCCGAGTGGTCATCACATCACCTGCGCTGGAATTCGGGAGTGGAGATGAGAAGGGCGACCGCTTCGCCGGAGGTCTTGGCGCTCTTCATCGCCGAGAGCGTCGCGGGATTGAGCAGAGGCCCCAGCCCTTCTTCGGCGAGTGCCGCCGCGTCGAAGCCGTCCGGCAATTTTTCGCCGACCGCACGCGCCCAATCGATCCGGTTGAGCATCGAATTGGGTCCCGACCAGCTTTCCACCTTGTCCGGCCAGCCTTGTGGCGAGGGCGCCGCGAGCGGGAATTCGCCCAGCATGCGCGCACCGGCCATGGCGCCGGCCACCTGCTTTGCGCGATCGCCATTGCCGCGCGGCCAGCCCATCAGCCGGTAGGTCGCCGTGATGTAGCCGACGGGTTCGCGCATCTTGCCGAGCGGCGGGGCGAACGCGGCCTCGTGCTTCAGAAGCGTTTCGCCGAGCGCGGCGAGATTGCCGCCGGTGTCCCGGAAATTCTTCGCAAGCGAATCGACCAGCGATTGCGGCGGAGCGTCGGCGACGAAATAGGCGGCGAATTTGCGCGCGATATGATTGGCCGTCGCCGGATCGCGGGCGAGATCGTGAAGTGCGGCCATGCCGCCGTCCTCGCCCGACGGATAGCTCTTGCCGCGCAGCGCGATTTCGCCCGGCTCGTGACGCGAGCCGTAATAGCCGAAGCCCGTATCGCTCGCCGCATCGAGACTCCAGCCGGTGAGCAGCTTGGCCATGGCGATGACATCGGCCTGCGTGTAGCCGCCGTTCACGCCGAGCGTGTGCAGCTCCATGATCTCGCGGCCGAGATTTTCGTTGAGACCCTTGCCGCTGATGAACCCCGCAAGCGAATCAGGTCCGATCGATTGGGCATTGCTGAGATAGACGAGCATGGCGGGATGTTTGGTCGAAGCGACCAGCATGTCCTCGAAGGTGCCTGCGATGTGGGGGCGGATGGCCTCGCGCTCGAAGGGACCGGCAAGGCCGACGGCGGCGCTTTGCGCGGAGACCGCGAAATGATTGCTCCAGAACCAGACGAGACGCTCGGCAAAGGGCTTTTGCGTGGTGAAGCCCAGCGCGAAGCGCGCCGACATCTCGCGCAGGAATTCGTGGAGGAATTCCTTGAACGCATCCACATCCTTCTTGGCGCTGCCGCCGTCCATGCGCGCATCGCGCCGCGCGCGCGCGAGCTCGATATAGCGTTTGGTGATTTGGGCGCCCGATTGCAGCGGCTCGGAATCGAGCGGCTGGGGCTGATCGGCGCCATTATGCAATTGCGCAAGAAGCCAGCCCCGCGGATCTGCGCTCGCCGCGGCCAATTCGCCCGGACGCGCGCCGAGACCGTAACGATGAACGGCAATGGCTGCTTCGATCGGCATGGGGCATCCGTTCCTTGCGCATCCCGCGCCGGCCGGCGCGCGCTCGGCGCTTTGAACCGCTCCCATCTCCATCCTCGTCCGCCGGGCCTGAGCCTTCAACAAAAGAAGTGTAACGAAACGTCTCAGGCGGCCGCGGGACGCATCGTGCCCGTGCGGGATAAGCGTTAACATTCGGTGGAAAAGCGCTTTCGATTTCGATTCTGTTCATTTGCCCTTCCGGGCGCCGGGGCGATGTTCGATAATGTCCGGTCCCGGGCGTTTTCGGCCGGTACGAATTCCCGCAGCGAGGATGATCCCATGTTCAAGCTCCAAACCGTCATCGCCAGCACGCGGCCGGCGCGGATCGGCCCCGCCGTCGCCCATTGGTTCCATGACTTCGCCAAGGAGCACGGCAAGTTCGACGCCGGGCTCGTCGACCTCGCCGATTTCCAACTGCCGGTCCTGGACGAGCCGCATCATCCCATGCGCCGCCAATACACGAAGGATCACACGAAGAAATGGAGCGCGAGCGTGCTTGCGGCCGACGCCGTCGTCTTCGTCATGCCGGAATATAATTACAGCCCGGCGCCGGCGCTCACCAACGCCGTCGATTATCTGTTCTGGGAATGGAACTACCTGCCGGTGGGGCTCGTCAGCTATGGCGGCGTGTCGGGGGGATTGCGCGCGGCGCAATCCGTCAAGCTGCAGCTCACCACGCTCAAGATGATGCCGATCCCCGAAGGCGTGGCGCTGCCCAATGTCTATCAGCAGCTCAAGGACGGCGTCTTCACCGCAAACGAACTCAACACGCAGGGCGCGCAAGCGCTGTTGAACGAACTCATCCGCTGGACCGAGGCGCTGGCGCCCTTGCGCGATGCGGTGCGCAAATCCTTCGCGTAGTCGCGCTCAGGACTTCAGATAGGTCACGCAGCGGAATTCGGCGGGCAGTTTGCCGAGCGGTTCGGTCTGCTGGTCGTAATGCACTCCGCTCAAAGTGCCGCCATCACCCACGCACCACAGCATGGCCGTGCCCATGTCGAAGGTGCTGGAGCATTCGATGCCTTTCTCGTCCGCGCCGGGACGCGTGCGGAAGGCGAAAAGCTCGCCGAGCGTCGGCAGGCGTCCTCCGTCCAGTGCGCAATTATATGACGCGTTGAGATAGTTCGTGAATGTCACGCTGCCCCAGCACAGCCCACCGGATTGATAATGCGCCGGGCATCCGCCGGAGGATTGGCTCGCGGCGGGTTGGCTGCTCGGCTCGCTCTGGCTCGATTGCGGTGCGGGCATGGGATGTATGAGGGGATGGAAGCCGCGGGCCGGGGTTTCCGCCAGGGCGGAAAGCGGAAGCAGGCCCAATCCCAACGCCAACAATGCGATAAGTGCGCGCATGGAGACCTCCCGGTCGAAAGGTGCCAGCATAGCGGCTTACTTGACCTCGCGCCCCCGGCCTGTCAAACGCGCGGCCATGATCGAGCTGACACAGGAATTCGGCTTCGACGCGGCCCATTATCTCGCGGGCGGCGCGGAAGAAAACCGCCGCCTGCACGGGCATTCCTTCTATGTCGAGGTGACGCTGCGCGGGCGTCCCGATCCGAAAACCGGTTTCTTGCGCGATCTTGGCGAGGTGCGCGCGGCGCTCGATCCCATTCGCGCCGGCCTCGATCATTCGCTGTTGAACGAGATCGAAGGGCTGGGCGCGCCGACGCTGGAAAATCTGGCGCGCTATATTTTCGAGCGCGCGAAGAAGGCGCTGCCGGAAACCGTGCGCGTGCGCATCCGCCGCCCCTCCTACGGCCAATCCTGCACTTACGAGGAAGCGTGATGGTCAGGCGCCCGAAGCTCACGCAATTGGGGCGGCCCACGCCGCTTCCCAAATCGCCGGACGAAGCGAAGCTCGAATCCGTTCCCAATCCGCATCCCGAAAGCGACTATTCCGTGCGCTTCACCGCGCCCGAATTCACCACGCTCTGCCCGGTGACGGGCCAGCCCGATTTCGCGCATTTCGTCATCGATTATTGCCCGGCGAAATCGATCCTCGAATCCAAATCGCTGAAACTGTTTCTCGCGAGCTTCCGCAACGAGGCGGCATTCCACGAAGATTGCACGCTTCTGATCGGCAAGCGCGTCGTGGCCGCGATCAAGCCCAAATATCTGCGCATCGCGGGCTTCTGGTATCCGCGCGGCGGCATCCCCATCGACGTGTTCTGGCAGACGGGCACATTGCCGGACGGCGTCTGGCTCCCTGATCCCGGCGTCTCGCCTTATCGGGGGCGGGGCTAGGAGGCGCGGTGACTTCTTCGTCCAATTTCTCACGCGATCGGGATGCACTACATATCTGTTTCACGCTGAGCGGCGGCGGAATATTGCGGCAAACGTTGAGAAATGCCGGTCTTTCGCCAGTTGTTATTACGTTGTCGGACGATCTGAGCGTCGGCCCCATAGACCCGCCTGACGCGCGATTACGAAAGCTCTGGTATGAACGCGAACTGGACGGGGAGTTTCCGGGATGGGTCGAAGAGGAGGCACGAGAGTTCTGGTCGATTGCGTCGGAGGACTGGAAGCGGCGCGTCGTTTGGTTTTCGCGCAGGTCCGCTGCGGAATACTGCGGATTTCTTGGATGGTTGGAGCGCATCGGATCTACTTCTTTCGATCTTTTGGATGTCACAAACGAATTGCACGAAGTTTCGACGCGCGGTGGCCGCAAGTCGGTGGTTCTGGAAAGCATAGCAATGGTGAACCCCGAACAGCTGGACCTGAAAC
>DATIZS010000367.1:0-6085 GCA_035516955.1 Rhizomicrobium sp. | reverse complement strand
GCACTCCCCCCGTAAACGGGGGGAGAAAGTTACGGCCTCGCCGCGTTCGCCGCCTTCGCCGCGTCGTTCGACGGCTCGGCGTTCAATCCGGATTGCGTCATCACCACGCGGTATTGCGCGCCATCGGCCAGCGGCATGTAGACCGCCGAGCCGAAGCGGCGGTCTTCGACGTAAGCGTGATCGACGAGCCAGAAAAGCCACGACTGCGGCACATATTGGTTCACCGCGGGCGGCGGGCCCTTGAGATCGCAGGCCGTGATCGGCTTGCCGTTGGCGGCGAGCGCATCGAGATATTTGTTGGCGAGCTGATCGAGATTGTAGGTCGTATCGAGGCCCAGCACATTGGCCCACGGCTTCCATTTCTGCACGCGCGCGGAGAGCAGCCATTCGTCGCCCTGAATCTTGCAGGTCTGCACCGTGTTCGAGCCGTCCTGGCGCGCGACCGTCACCGCGTAAACATGGTTCGCGGCGTCGGCCGTCTTCACGCTGACATCGGCGACGGGCGCTTCGTAAGTCAGCCGCGCGAAGCTCTGCGTGTTGAAGGCGATGAGGCTCGCGCCCAATCCCACGAGCGCGAACGGCGCGCCGATCACCGAACGCACGCCGCCCGACACGGGCGCGCCCGTCAGCAGCCGCCCGATGCCCGAGAGCAGCAGCAGCACGCCGAACGCGGCGGCGGCAAGCGGCGCGGCGATCCAGTACCAGCCCATGGGAGATGCAAGCGACAACATGGCGATCCCCTGTGCGAGAGCGCAATTTAAGCAAGAATTGTGGCGCTTGTCCGGCGCAATTTGCCGGATTTTTCGGCCGTGATTAATGATAGAGCGCCTTCAAACGCCGCCTTCCGCCAGCGCCTTGAGCCCTGCGTCCACCGTAAACGGCGGGGAATAGCCCATCTCCGCCCTCGCCTTGGCATCCACGAGGATGCAATCGCGGCACATGATATTGGCGGCAAAGCGCGTGACCGGCGGGCGGCCGGGCAAGGGCAGGATGCGCCACGCTTTTTCGCTCGCGAAGGCAGCCGCGCGCACGAGCCAGCCGGGAAGTTCCTTGTCCGGCAGCGAGAAACCGGCCGCTCTCGTCATGCGCGTGACCATGTCGCGGAATTCGACCGGCGGGCCGTCGAGCACGAAATAGGCCTCGCCCGATTTGCCTTTGGTGAGCGCGAGCTCCATCGCATAAACGAGATTGCCGATATAGGTGGTGGAGGTCTTGTTGTGTCCGCCGCCGATCCAGGCGAATTGCCCCTCGCCAGCCATGCGGCGCAAGACGGGCAGGAGCGTCTCGTCGCCCGGCCCCCAGACGAAACGCGGGCGCACCACGATGGTCTCGAAAGCGTGCGCGGGATCGTTGGCCTCGCGCACCGCTTTTTCGGCGAAGGCTTTCGTGCGCGAATAGGGAAACGGCGATTTGAACGCGAGCGGATAGGTTTCGTCCACATTACGCATGTTCTGGCCGTAGAAGAGCGCGGCTTCCGTGCCGATATGGACGAAGCGTTTCACGCCCGCCTTTTTCGCTTCCGCGAGCATGCGCTTGGTGCCGTCCACGTTGAAGCGCCAGAAATCCGACCATTTTCCCCATTCCTCGACATGCGCCGCGCAATGCATGACCGCATCGGCGCCTCTCATGTGTTCGGCCGTGACGTCATCCAGCGAACAGCGGACCGGCGTTGCGCCCGCCATCTTGATCTTCTCGTCGCTCGCTGGCGAGCGCGACATCGCCGTGATCTGGTGGCGTTTGGCGCATTCGCGCACGAAAGCGTTGCCGACAAAACCAGATGCGCCCGTGACGAAGATTTTCATGGCGGCCTCCCTGCTCTCGCAGAGATTACGCCGCTTTCGCCAGTTTCGCGAGTTGGCCGAGGATCGTCTGCGCGCCTTTGAGGCGGCTTTCCGGCGTCGGCCATTCGCGCGCGATCACGACCTTCTGGTCGGGGCGCACGCGCATGGTCGATTGATGCTCGCTGATGAGCCGCACGAGGCCCGCCGGATTTGGGAACGTCGCATTGCGGAAGCTGATGGTCGCGCCCTTCGGACCCATCTCGATCTTCTCCACCAGCGCCGTGCGGCAGAGATGCTTGATGGCGACGATCTCGAGCAGATGCTTCACCTCGTCAGGCAGCGGGCCGAAACGGTCGATCAATTCGGCGGCGAAGCCTTCGATGTCGCGCGCCTCCTCGATGCCCGCAAGCCGGCGATAGAGCGCCATGCGCACATTGAGATCGGGAACGTAATCCTCCGGGATGAGCACCGCCGCGCCGATATTGATCTGCGGCGACCATTGATCGGCGATCTCCGCGCCCTCGCCGGTGCGCATCTGCGCCACCGCGTCTTCCAGCATCTCCTGATAAAGCTCGATGCCGACTTCGCGCACATGGCCGGATTGTTCTTCGCCGAGCAGATTGCCCGCGCCGCGAATGTCGAGATCGTGGCTCGCAACCGAGAACCCTGCGCCCAATTGATCGAGCGATTGCAGAACTTGCAACCGCCGCTCGGCGGTTTCGGTGAGCTTGCGGCCGGCCGGCGTGGTGAGATAGGCGTAAGCGCGCTGCTTGGAGCGGCCGATGCGTCCCCGCAATTGATAAAGCTGCGACAGGCCGAACATATCGGCGCGATGCACGATCAGCGTGTTGGCGGTCGGGATGTCGAGCCCGCTTTCCACGATGTTGGTCGAGACGAGTACATCCACCTTGCCGTCGTAGAAGGCCGTCATCGCATCTTCGAGGACATGCGAGGCCATCTGGCCATGCGCCACGATGGTTTTCACCTCGGGCACGGTTTCCTTGAGGAATTGCGCCGCGTCACGCAGATCGGCGATGCGCGGGGCGACATAGAAGCTCTGCCCGCCGCGATAATGCTCGCGCAACAGCGCTTCGCGGATCACCAGCGGATCGAAGGGCGTGACGAAGGTGCGCACGGCAAGCCGGTCGATCGGCGGCGTCGTGATGAGCGAAAGGTCGCGCACGCCGGACAGCGCCAGTTGCAGCGTGCGCGGAATGGGCGTTGCCGTCAGCGTCAGCACATGCACATCGGCCTTCAGCGCTTTCAGCCGTTCCTTGTGGCTCACGCCGAAATGTTGTTCTTCGTCGACGATCAGAAGGCCGAGATTCTTGAATTCGATATTCTTGGCGAGCAGCGCATGCGTGCCGATGACGATATCGATATCGCCCGCCGCCATGCCGGCCTTGGTTTCGCGCGCGTCCTTGGCATCCACGAAGCGCGAGAGCTGGCGCACCTTCAGCGGAAAACCCTTGAAGCGCTCGGAGAAGGTGCGGAAATGCTGGCGCGCGAGCAGCGTGGTCGGCACGACGACCGCGACCTGCACGCCCGTCATGGCGGCGACGAAGGCCGCACGCAACGCGACTTCCGTTTTGCCGAAGCCCACGTCGCCGCAGACGAGGCGATCCATCGGCCGGCCCTTCGCCAGATCCTCGATCACATCGGCAATGGCGCGCTCCTGATCGTCGGTCTCCTGATAGGGAAAGCGCGCGCAGAATTCGTCATACAATCCTTGCGGCGGATCGATCGAGGGCAGCGATTTCAATTCGCGCGCGGCTGCGATGCGGATGAGTTCGGCCGCGATTTCGCGCACGCGCTCCTTCATGCGCGCCTTTCTGTGCTGCCAGCCCGCGCCGCCGAGGCGGTCGAGCTGCGTGGTGCCTTCGTCGGCGCCATAGCGCGTGAGCAATTCGATGTTTTCGACGGGAAGGAAAAGTTTTCCCCCGTCATATTGCAGTTCCAGGCAATCATGCGGCGCGCCGATCACATCCAGCGTGCGCAAACCCAGATACCGCGCGATGCCATGCTCCACATGCGTCACCAGATCGCCGGGCGCGATGGAGGATGCTTCCTGCAAAAAATTCTGCGCCCGGCGCGTCTTGGCGCGCGGGCGGATCATGCGGTCGCCGAGGATGTCCTGCTCCGCGATCACCGCGAAATCGGGCGCTTCGAAACCATGCTCCAGCGGCAGAACCGCGACACCGGCCGCATGTTTGCTCAGCTTCTGCGCATCGGCCCAATCGTCAACCGCGCGCACCGCATCGAGCCCGTGATCGGAGAGCACGCCGCCCATGCGCTCGGCCGAGCCGTCCGTCCAGGCCGCCAGGATCACGCGTTTGCCGGAAGTTCGCAGCGCCTTGGCGTGTTCCGCCGCCGCCTCGAAAACATTCACGCGGCCCTGCGCGCGCTCTGGCGCGAAATCGCGGCCCTGTTTGCCGCCCGCATCGGTGGAATTTTTCGAATCCGGCGCATGGAACGGCGAAAGCTCGCGCACGCGGCGGTGCGAAAGCGCGGCCTTCCATTCCGCATCGGTGAGATAGAGTTTTTCCGGCGGCAGCGGACGGTAAGGCGGGCCGGCGATGTTTTCCTTCCCGTGATCGGCGCGCAGGAATTGCTTGCGCGTCTGGTAATAGTCGCCGACCAGTTCGAGCCGCGCGTTCTTGGCATCCTCCGTGCCCGCGCCCAGAAACATGAGCGCCTCGCCCGCGTAATCGAACAGCGTATTGAGATGGTCGTGAAACAATGGCATCCAATGTTCCATGCCCTGGTGCTTGCGCCCGGCGCTGACCGATTCATAAAGCGGATCGTCGGCATCGGCGGGACCGAACGCGGCGACGTAACCGGCGCGGAAGCGGCTGATCGAATGCTGGTCGAGCGGCGTCTCGCTCGCGGGCAGGAATTCGACCTCCTCCACGTTCTCCGACGAAAGCTGCGTATCCGCATCGAATTTGCGGATCGCTTCCAGCGTGGGACCGAAGAAATCGAGGCGCAGCGGCGCATCGGTACCCGGCGGCCACAGATCGATGATGCCGCCGCGCAGCGAATAATCGCCCGGCTCGCGCACGGTGCCGGCGCGCGCGTAGCCGTTGCGCGCCAGAAACACGATCAGCGCATCGTGATCCACCTCCGCGCCGGCCCGCGCATGGAAACTCGCGCCGGCAATGGCCTCGCGCGGCGGCACGCGCTGCAGGATCGCGTTGATGGTGGTGACGACGACGCAAGGCTCGTGCTTCGCCTTGCGCGCAAGGGACGCGAGCGCCGCCAAACGCGCGCTCTCGATATCGGGCTTTGGCGACACGCGGTCATATGGCAGGCAATCCCATGCGGGAAACGGCAACACCTGCAGATCCGGCGCGAAGAAGCGCATCGTTTCGATGGCCGTCTGCGCGCGCACATCGTCGGCCAGCACGAACAGGACGAGGCCCTTCGCGCGGCTCGCGCATTCCGCCACGACATAGGCGTCATAGCCTTCGGGCGCGCCGGTGACGGCAAAGCGGCCCTCCGCGCGGGCGATATAATTCAGACGTTCCATGTCGGATTCTTGCGTGAGCAAAGCGCCCTGATCGCGGCGAAGAGCGGCGTATCGAATTCGGGCGGCACCGGCGCATCGCCTTTCAGCCAGGCGTAAACCTCCCGGTCGGGCGCTTCGAGCAGCGCTTCGAACTGGTCGAGCTCTGCTTCGCCCATGCGCGGCAACGCCTCGGCCGCGAAGGTCCCGAAGATCAGATCGACCTCCTTGAAGCCCCGGCGCTTGGCGCGGAACAATAGCCGTTTGCGGCGGGCCTCCGAAGAGCCGCCGTCTGATGATGCGATAGCCATGGGCCGCATATAGCGTGGGGGCGGCCGTTCTGCCAGTGGCATACGGGCTCGCGCCTCAGATAAATTCGGGCGGCATGCGGCCAGCGATTCTCTTTCCCCTTTTCGCCGAAACGCGCAGCCTGCCGGGAATCGGCCCGCGGCTGGAGAAGCTCGTCGCGCGCGCGGCGGGGCCGAGGCTTTTGGACCTCGTCTTTCATCTGCCGTCCGGACTGATCGACCGCAGCTACCGCCCGCGATTGATCGAGGCGGAGGCAGGGCGCATCGCGACGGTGACGGTGAACGTGCTCGATCATCTCAGCCCGCGCGATCGCAGGCAGCCTTATAAAGTGCGTTGTTCCGATGACAGCGCCACGATGGAGCTCGTGTTTTTTCGCGGCGATGCGGATTATCTGAAGCGCGTGCTGCCAGTGGGACAGAAACGTATCGTCAGCGGCAAGATCGAGCGCTTCCGCGACAAGCTGCAGATGGCGCATCCCGATTATATTCTG
>DATIZS010000366.1:0-2611 GCA_035516955.1 Rhizomicrobium sp. | reverse complement strand
ATTTGCGTGAGAAAAATTGGATCGCCCGCATGACGCGGGCGATGACGGAGTATGATGGGAGGGAAAAAGCTTAAGGCAACAACCGCTTCATATCGCCCGCAAGCGCGCCGGTGTCGTCGGTCGCCAGCGTCACCACGCGTGCATGACCGTCCGCATCGAAGAAGAATACCGCGCTCGAATGCGATACTTCGTATGGCGGGCCGGCATCGACGCTATAGGCCACGCGATAGCGCCGCGCAAGCTTGGCAAGCGCATCCGCATCGCCGCGCAATCCGACCATCTCGGGCGAGAACGCCTTCACATAAGCATCGAGGACGGACAGCTTGTCGCGATCGGGATCGACGGTGACGAAAAGCACGCGCAAATCCTTCGCGCGCGCGCCGAGCCTGTTCAGCGCTGCGGTGATGTTCGCAAGCGTGGTGGGGCAGACATCGGGGCAATTCGTGTAACCGAAATAGAGCAGCACCTCGCGCCCGCGAAAATCCTTCGCGCTCACCGTCTTGCCGTCGCTCGCGCGCGTCATGGAGAAGGTGAGCTGCGGCATCACGCCCGTGATATTCGTCCCGTACCACGAGGTCTCGTGCCGGCCGCAACCCGCAGCCGCCAGCGTGGCCGCGAAAGCGGCGGCAAGAGCCGCGATCCGCAAATGCCGCTTCATGATGTTCGCGATAGCACGGCCACGCGCGGCGCACCTGTGACCAATCGCCTCGCAAGCGCAAACCGGCGCACCCTTTATAAATCCGGCGCATGATGGCATCCGCCACGCTCGAACAAGGCCGCCAGGACTGGCTCGCCTATGGCGCGCTTCTGATGATGGGCGCGGTGGTCTATGTCGTCTGCCGCGAATTCCCCGCCGAATTGCCGGCATTCATGCCGTGGGAATTCGACTGGCCGGTGTTTCTTGCCACCGCGCTCTTCCTCGGCTGGTTCTGGCGCGGGCTGCACGCGCTGCCGAAAGCACAACGTCCACGCCCCTGGCGCATCGGCGCCTATGTGCTCGGCGTCCTGTCGGCCTATGCCGTGCTGCAGACGCGCATCGACTATTACGCGCAGCACGCCTTCTTCGTGCATCGCGCGCAGCAATTGGTGCTGCACCATATCGCGCCGTTTTTGATCGCGCTGGGTACGGCGGGGCCGGTGGTGCGCAGAGGCATGCCGCGTTTCGTTGCGCGCGTGGCCGATTGGGGCCCGCTGCAGCGCATCGTCGATTTCATCCAGCATCCGGCGGTCGCGCCCATTCTCTTCGTCGGGCTGCTTTATTTTTTCCTCACGCCCGCGGTCCACACGCCCGTCATGCTCGATCGCGATCTCTACGACCTCATGAACTGGTCGATGCTGATCGAGGGCATCTTCTTCTGGTGGCTGATCCTGGATCCCAGGCCGAAGCCGCCCGCGCGCCTCTCGACGCTTCTGCGCGTGTTCCTCATCCTCGTCATCGAGCTGCCGCAAATGCTGGTGGGCGCCATATTGTCGCTTTCGACCACGGACTATTATCCGGTCTATCGCATCTGCGGGCGCATCATGCCGATTGCCGCGCTCAGCGATCAGCATTATGGCGGATTAATAATCTGGCTGCCGGGCACGATGATGAGCCTGGCGGCGATGATTGTGGTATTGGTCAATCTCCGGCTGAACGAGGAAAGGGCGGAACATGCGCTTCAGGGCGGCAATTCTTAGCGTGGGCGTGCTGGCGGCGACGCCCGCCTTCGCCGGCGATCTTACGGTCAGCGATGCGTGGTTTCGCGCGCTGCCCACGGGGCTGCCCGCGGGCGGCTATTTCACCATCAAGAATGCCGGCGACACGAACAGGGTTCTCACGAGCGCAGAATCGTCCTCCTGCGGCATGACCATGCTGCACAAGACGACCGAAAACGGCGGCATGTCGAGCATGGAAGAGGTGAAAAGCGTGGTGGTGCCCGCGCACGGCACGCTCGCCTTCGCGCCGGGCGGCTATCACATCATGTGCATGGAGCCGACGCCGGAGATGAGCCCCGGCTCGACCGTCAGCGTCACGCTGCATTTCGCCGACGGCACCAAGCTGGACGTGACATTCGCTGTTAAAGGCCCCGACGGCAACTGACCCGCGCCGCCCGGAAATGCCGGACGGCGCAGGCCAGATTTTACCCGTGAGGGAACGGCGTCGACTTTGCCGCCGCCGCTCAATAGCCGACGGCTTCGCCGTCTTTGCGCATCTCGGATGCGCCCCAATAGACGCCGGTTTTGGGATCGCGCATGATCGCCTGATAGCCGCCGAAATTGCCGGTTCCCGGAACGATCTTGTAGCCGCGCTTTTCGAGTTCCGCTTTCACGTTCGGATCGAAGCCGGATTCCATTTCGACGGTTCCCACGCCCGACGAGGGCTCGCCGGTGGGCTCGCTTCCGCCGTAGTGGCGCCAGCGCGCCGCATCGCCCGCTTCCTGCACATTCATGCCGAAATCGATGATGTCGGTCAGCACCTGCACATGGCCTTGCGGCTGCATGTCGCCGCCCATCAGCCCGAACGACATGAAGGGCTTGCCGTCCTTCATCACGAAGCCGGGAATGATGGTGTGGAACGGCCGTTTTCCGGGCGCATAGACATTGGCGGCCTTGGGATCGAGCGAAAAAAGTT